>NZ_JBSFLV010000271.1:0-5171 GCF_053599215.1 Streptomyces sp. NPDC001002
GGGCGTGCCGCCGATGTAGGGCCGTATGAGCAGGCCGGCGGTGATGGCGACCATGCCCGCGCAGACGACGGCCTTTCGGAAGCGGCCCCTCTGTTTCGTACGACGTGACGTGTACGGCAGTCCTGCTCCGCCTACTGCGCGCCGGGACGCACCAGCCCGCTCTCGTACGCGTAGACCGCGGCCTGCACCCGGTCGCGCAGCCCCAGCTTGGTCAGGACATGCCCCACGTGCGTCTTGACGGTGGTCTCGCTGACGAACAGGTCCGCCGCGATCTCCGCGTTGGACAGACCGCGCGCCACCAGCTTCAGCACCTCCACCTCGCGCTCGGTGAGCGTGTGCAGGGTGTCCGGCACGGGCTCGTCGCCGGAGGGCAGGTGGGTGGCGTACTTGTCGAGCAGCCGTCGGGTGATGCTCGGCGCGAGCATGGCCTCGCCGGCGGCCACCACCCGGATCGCCTGCACCAGTTCGTTGGCCGGGGCGTCCTTGAGCAGGAAGCCGCTGGCGCCCGCCCGAAGGGCCTCCACCACGTACTCGTCGAGGTCGAAGGTGGTCAGGACCAGCACCTTCGCCGGGCCGTCCCGCCCCGGTCCGGTGATCTGCCGGGTCGCCTCCACGCCGTCCATCCGGGGCATCCGGATGTCCATCAGGACCACGTCGGGCTGCAGGGCCCGGACCTGGTCGAGGGCCTGGAGGCCGTCTCCGGCCTCGCCGACGACCGCGAGGTCCTGCTCGGCTTCCAGAATCATCCGGAAGCCGGTACGCAGCAGCGGCTGGTCGTCGACGAGTAGGACGCGGATGGCCACGTAAGTCTCCTTCGCTAGTCCGGCCCCATTCTGCCCTGTTGGACGGCACCGGACTCGGGCGCCCTCACCGGCAGCGGATAGGGCGGGGGAGTCCCGCCGAATTCCGGACAGTGCGCCTGATGATCGCACCAGCCGCACAGCTTCGTCGGACGCGGTCGCCACTCGCCCGTCTCCGTCGCCAGCCTGATCGCCTCCCACAGCGCGAGCAGCTTGCGCTCCACCCGCTCCAGGTCGGCCGGGACCGGGTCGTAGGTCAGCACGTCACCGCTGCCGAGGTACACCAACTGGAGCCTGCGCGGGACGACTTGCTTCAGCCGCCACACCACCAGGGCGTAGAACTTCATCTGGAACAGGGCGCCCTCCGCGTACTCCGGGCGGGGCGCCTTGCCCGTCTTGTAGTCGACGATCCGCACCTCGCCCGTGGGCGCCACGTCGACCCGGTCGATGATCCCGCGCAGCTTCAGCCCAGAGTCCAGCTCCGTCTCGACGAACAGCTCCCGCTCGGCGGGCTCCAGACGCGTCGGGTCCTCCAGCGTGAACCAGCGCTCGACCAGCTGCTCCGCCTCACCCAGCCAGCGCGCCAGCCGCTCCCCGCCAGGATCGTCCTCGAACAACTCCACGACCTCGGGCCTGCTCTCGCGCAGCCGGTCCCACTGCCCGGGAACGAGGGACTTGGCCCGCGGCGCGGTGCGCTCCGTCGCCGGCGCGTCGAAGAGCCGCTCCAGCACCGCGTGCACCAAGGTGCCCCTGGTCGCCGCCTCGCTCGGCTTCTCGGGCAGCCGGTCGATGACCCGGAACCGGTAGAGCAAGGGGCACTGCATGAAGTCGCCGGCTCGGGAGGGGGAGAGGCTGGCGGGCGCTATGGCGACGGGGGCCACGACGACGTCCGGGCCGGCGGGGCCGATCACGTCGACGATCGCTCCGCTCCCGCTCCCGCTGCCGGTCCCACTCTCGACCGCCACCGTGCCCTCCGGCTCGATCGCGACCGGCGAATCCCCCTTCGGGGCACCGCCGCCGGGCGCCTGCGCGGTGTCCTCCGTGCTCGTCTCCATGCCTCCAGACCTTACGGCCCGCCACTGACAGTGACCCGGCCATGGCCGCAACAGCTGCGACAGGTGGGGAAACTCGGGGGGTGCCGGGGCGGAACGCGCCGCGACGGCCGCATACCATCGACCCGAGACCCTTCCGGCCGGCAGGCACGGAGGACGCTTCGAACGAGGGGACATCGTGGACGAGAGCGGCGGGAGCGGGCAGCCGCGGTCGGGCACCGACGAGTCGGCCGACCACCACGCGAGCCCTGCGGCCCCGGCCGGCCCGGCCGACGACCGCCCCAACGGCGTGCGCCGACCCGCCCCGTCCCCCGACAAAACCGAGGCCGACACCCCTCGCGAACCGACGCCCACCGAGGACGCCTCCATGCCGGGCGCCAGCCACGACGGCGACGCTTCCGCGTCCACGGACCGCGCCTCCGTCTCGGGCGCGTCCGCCGAGGGCGTTTCGGTCTCGGGCGACAGTTCCTTCGGCGACGCGTCTGCGTCCGCGAACCGTGGTCCCGTCTCGGGAGCGTCTGACAAGGGTGTCCCGGGCGCGGGCGGCGATTCCAGCGGCGACGCTCCCGCGTCCGCGGACCGTGCCTCCGTCTTGGGCGCGTCCAACGAAGGTGTCCCGGCCTCGGGCAGCCATTCCGACGGTGGCGATTCTGCGTCCGGTAACGGCGCCCCCTTCTCCGGCGCGCGCGCCGGAGCGTCGGGTGAGCGTGCGTCGACGCCGGACGAGAACCCCTTCGCCTCCGACAGCAACCCGTTCGCCTCCGATGGCAACCCCTTTGCCTCGGACGGCAACCCGTTCGCCTCCGACGTCGGCCCTTCTGCGTCCGACGGCAGTCCTGCCGCGGCCGACGGCCACTCACCCGTCCCCGACGAGCCCGCCGCGGCGCCCGCCGACCGCGTGCCCGTACCCGGAGAGGCCCCCGCACCTGGAGAAGCCCCCGCGTCCGGCGACCACCCCGAGACCTTCGTCGACGTCTCGAAGGCCGCCCCCGCCCCCGCCCAGGACGACGACCACCCCACCACCCCCACCCCCGTCGCCGAAGGCACCCGCAGGCGCAGCCGTTCCGGTGCGGCCAAGCAGCCCCCGCCGCAGCGCCCCGAGCCCCGTGGCGGGCTGCTGATGGGACGGCCCTTCGGCGTGCCGGTCTACGTGGCGCCCAGCTGGTTCCTCGTCGCCGCCCTGATCACCTGGGTGTTCGGCGGCCAGCTCGACCGCGTGCTGCCCGAACTCGGCGCCGCCCGCTACCTGGTCTCCCTCTTCTTCGCGGTCGCCTTCTACGCCTCGGTCCTCATCCACGAACTGGCCCACACGGTCGCCGCACTGCGCTTCAAACTCCCCGTCCGCCGCATCCAGCTCCAGTTCTTCGGCGGCGTCTCCGAGATCGAGAAGGAAGCCGAGACCCCCGGCAGGGAGTTCGTGCTGGCCTTCGTCGGCCCGCTGCTCTCCCTCGTCCTGTCCGGCATCTTCTACCTCGCGATGCAGCCCGTGGAGCCCGGCACGGTCCCCGGCGTCCTGCTGGCCGGCCTGATGGTCTCCAACCTCATCGTGGCCGCCTTCAACCTCCTGCCCGGCCTGCCCCTCGACGGCGGCCGCATGCTGCGCGCGGTCGTCTGGAAGATCACCGGCCGCCCGATGAGCGGCACCATCGCTGCCGCCTGGGTCGGCCGCGCCCTCGCCGTCTCCGTCCTCATCGGCCTCCCGCTGCTCACCCAGTCCGGCGCGCTCGGCTCCACCGCCGAGGACAACGTCGGCATGGACACCGTCACCGACGCCCTGCTCGCCGCGATCCTCGCCGCGATCATCTGGACCGGCGCCGGCAACAGCCTCCGTATGGCCCGCCTGCGCGAACACCTCCCGGAACTGCGCGCCCGCAACCTCACCCGCCGCGCCGTCCCCGTCGAGACCAACACCCCGCTCTCCGAGGCCCTGCGCCGCGCCAACTCCGCCGGCGCCCGCGCCCTGGTCGTCGTCGACCCCGAGGGCACGCCCCTCTCCCTCGTCCGCGAGGCCGCCATCGTCGGCGTACCCGAACACCGCCGCCCCTGGGTCGCCGTCAGCGGCCTCGCCCAGGACCTCACCGACGGCATGCGCGTCTCGGCCGAGCTGGCCGGCGAGGACCTCCTCGACGCCCTGCGCGCCACCCCGGCCACCGAGTACCTGGTGGTCGAGGAGACCGGCGAGATCTACGGCGTCCTGTCCGCGGCGGACGTGGAGCGCGCGTTCGTCAAGGCGATGGCCCGGCCCAGTTGACCCACCCGCTTTCTGCGACACCTGCTTTAGGAGAGCGGTGCTCCATCCCAGTGGTCGGCTGACGTCCTAATCGCCGGTAGGCTGTTCACATGTCCGAACCGACCGGTGCCGCCCGCAGGCGCGGGCCCTTCAAGGTCGGGGACCAGGTTCAGCTGACCGACCCCAAGGGCCGCCACTACACGTTCACGCTCGAGGCCGGAAAGAACTTCCATACCCACAAGGGTTCTTTCCCCCACGACGAGCTGATCGGCGCACCCGAGGGCAGCGTTGTCCGCACCACCGGTAACGTCGCCTACCTCGCGCTGCGCCCCCTGCTCCCCGACTACGTCCTGTCCATGCCCCGCGGGGCAGCCGTCGTCTACCCGAAGGACGCGGGGCAGATCCTCGCCTTCGCCGACATCTTCCCCGGCGCACGCGTCGTGGAGGCAGGCGTCGGCTCCGGCTCGCTCAGCAGCTTCCTGCTGCGCGCCATCGGCGACCAGGGCATGCTGCACAGCTACGAGCGCCGCGAGGACTTCGCCGAGATCGCCCAGCAGAACGTGGAGCGCTACTTCGGCGGCCCGCACCCCGCCTGGCAGCTCACCGTCGGCGACCTCCAGGACAACCTCTCCGACACCGAGGTCGACCGCGTCATCCTCGACATGCTCGCCCCCTGGGAATGCCTGGAGGCCGTCTCCAAGGCACTGGTCCCCGGCGGCATCCTCTGCTGCTACGTCGCCACCACCACCCAGCTCGCCCGGACCGTCGAGTCCATCCGCGAGATCGGCAGCTTCAACGAGCCGAGCGCCTGGGAGTCGATGATCCGCAACTGGCACGTCGAGGGCCTGGCCGTCCGCCCGGACCACCGGATGATCGGCCACACCGGCTTCCTGCTCACCGCCCGCCGACTCGCGGACGGCGTCGAGCCGCCCATGCGCCGCCGCCGCCCCGCCAAGGGCGCCTACGGCGAGGACTACGACGGACCCAACGCCGACGGCGTGCCGGCGCGGTGCCGAGCCTTCTCCTCGTGTTCCTCGGCGAGCTTCTTCGCCCTGCCGATGACCTTGTCGAGTTCGGCCTGCGCCTCCC
>NZ_JBSFLV010000272.1:0-5118 GCF_053599215.1 Streptomyces sp. NPDC001002
CGGCGCCCGAGTCGTCGAGGATGTGTCGCTGCCGGTCGGGCGGGCTGAGCCGGTCGAGGGGTACGACGGTGGCTCCGGCACGGCGGATGCCGAGCCGTCTGCCGGGCGCCTGTCGATGCCGTACGGCTCAGTCCTTGATCTCGCAGATCGCGGCGCCCGAAGTGATGGACGCGCCGACCTCCGCGGACAGGCCCTTGATGGTGCCGGCCTTGTGCGCGTTGAGCGGCTGTTCCATCTTCATCGCTTCGAGTACGACGACCAGGTCGCCCTCCTTGACCTCCTGGCCCTCCTCGACGGCGATCTTGACGATCGTGCCCTGCATCGGGGAGGCGAGGGTGTCGCCGGAGGCCACGGGGCCGGACTTCTTGGCCGCGCGGCGCTTGGGGCGGGCGCCGGCGGCGAGGCCGGTGCGGGCCAGCGACATGCCCAGCGAGGACGGGAGGGAGACCTCCAGGCGCTTGCCGCCGACCTCGACGACGATCGTCTCGCGGTCCGGGTCCTCGTCCGTCTCCGTGTCGGCGGGGGCGGCGAAGGGCTTGATCTCGTTGACGAACTCGGTCTCGATCCAGCGGGTGTGGACCGTGAACGGGTCCTCGCTGCCGGTGAGTTCGGGGGCGAACGCCGGGTCCCTGACGACCGCGCGGTGGAACGGGATGGCCGTGGCCATGCCCTCGACCTGGAACTCGTCCAGGGCGCGGGCCGCGCGCTGCAGGGCCTGCTCGCGGGTGGCGCCGGTGACGATCAGCTTGGCCAGGAGCGAGTCCCAGGCCGGGCCGATGACCGAGCCGGACTCCACGCCCGCGTCCAGGCGGACGCCGGGGCCGGAGGGCGGTGCGAAGGTGGTGACGGTGCCGGGGGCGGGCAGGAAGCCGCGGCCCGGGTCCTCGCCGTTGATGCGGAACTCGAAGGAATGGCCGCGCAGTTCGGGGTCGCCGTAGCCGAGTTCCTCGCCGTCGGCGATACGGAACATCTCGCGTACGAGGTCGATGCCGGCGACCTCCTCGGTGACCGGGTGCTCCACCTGGAGGCGGGTGTTGACCTCCAGGAAGGAGATCGTGCCGTCCGTGCCGACCAGGAACTCCACGGTCCCGGCGCCGACATAGCCGGCCTCCTTGAGGATGGCCTTGGAAGAGGAGTACAGCTCGGCGACCTGGGCCTCGGAGAGGAAGGGCGCGGGGGCCTCCTCGACCAGCTTCTGGTGCCGGCGTTGCAGCGAGCAGTCGCGGGTGGAGACGACGACCACGTTGCCGTGGGAGTCGGCCAGGCACTGGGTCTCCACGTGCCGCGGCTTGTCGAGGTAGCGCTCGACGAAGCACTCGCCCCGGCCGAAGGCCGCGACGGCCTCGCGGACGGCCGAGTCGTAGAGCTCGGGGACCTCTTCGAGGGTGCGGGCGACCTTGAGACCGCGGCCACCGCCACCGAAGGCGGCCTTGATGGCGATCGGCAGCCCGTGCTCCTCGGCGAAGGCGACGACCTCGTCCGAACCGGAGACCGGATCGGGCGTGCCGGCCACCAGCGGGGCACCGGCGCGCTGCGCGATGTGCCGGGCGGCGACCTTGTCACCGAGGTCGCGGATGGCCTGCGGCGGCGGGCCGATCCAGATCAGGTCCGCGTCCAGGACGGCCTGGGCGAACTCCGCGTTCTCGGAGAGGAAGCCGTAGCCGGGGTGGACGGCGTCGGCGCCGGACTCGCGGGCCGCGTTCAGGACCTTCTCGATGTCGAGGTAGCTGGTCGCCGGGGTGTCACCGCCCAGGGCGAACGCCTCATCCGCGGCGCGGACATGCAGAGCGTCCCGATCCGGGTCGGCGTATACGGCCACGCTCGCGATCCCGGCGTCCCGACAGGCTCGGGCCACGCGGACAGCGATTTCGCCACGGTTGGCGATGAGCACCTTGCGCACGATTGAGGCTCCCTCCTTGAAACAAGCCGAGTTTAGGGACTGCCGACACGGCACTTCGACCCGTCCCGGGTGGTGAGCTTGCCCACACGGAGCGTGATGCGAGGCGTGCCCGACCCATGAAATCCCTTGTCGCACCTCGGTACGCAGGACCTCTCGGGGAAACCCTAGCCCGCCTCTGTGGTCAAGGTCTCTGTCATCACGTGCTGCGGCCCACGCGGTTTCTTTGTGGAGTCCCTACGAATGGCCCAATGATTCTTTGCGGTCCGCGCAACCCTTGTCCCCGGGTTTACCCGTTAGTAGCGTTCGCGATGTATCGAACGTACTTCGGGTAACAAGAGTTCGGCTCGGAAGTGGGTGGGGACCGGTGATACGCAGGCCGGTGGCATGGATCGTGGCGGTCGTCCTGTTCGTGGAGGCCTTCGGCGTCGCCGCGCTGAACTGGTTCCTCGGCATCGTCGTCGACCGGCAGGACATGTCCCTGGCCGGCCTCGACTCGGACACGATGGCCGTGTCCTCGAAGGCCGGCGGGATCGTCTTCGGGCTCTACTTCGCCCTGTGCGGGCTGGTCGCCCTGCTGGTGGCGCTGCGCAACCGTCCGCCGGCCGGCCTCGGCCGCGTCCTGCTGATCAGCGCCGCCGTGGTGCACGGACTGCTCGCCGCCTTCGTGTGGGGGCTGGTGGGCTGGCCGGCGTTCCTGTTCATGATCCTCGTACTCGCGCTCATCGTGCTGCTGCTGATGACCTACGACAGCCGGCCGGAGCCCGCCCGCGAGGAGCCCCAGGACGCCAAGGGCGGTGACGGACCCAAGGTCACGCCTCCGCCGGCGCCCACAACTCCGTGATGCCGACGCCCAGTTCGGCCAGCAGGCGGCGAACCAGCGGCAGGCTGAGGCCGATCACGTTGCCGTGGTCGCCCTCGATGCCCTCGATGAACGGCGCGCTGCGGCCGTCGAGCGTGAACGCCCCGGCGACATAAAGGGGTTCGCCCGTGGCGACGTACGCGGCGATCTCCTCGTCGGTGGGCTCGCCGAAGCGGACGACCGTGGAGGCGGTCGCCGACACGTACCGCTTGTTGTCGTCCGAGGTGTCCCAGACGCAGTGTCCTGTCTGGAGCGTGCCAGCCCGGCCGCGCATCGCCTTCCAACGGGCCGTCGCCTCCTCGGCGTCGGCCGGCTTGCCCAGCGCCTGGCCGTCCAGGTCCAGCACCGAGTCGCAGCCGATCACCAGGGCGCCGTGGACCTCCGGTCGGGCGGCGACGACGGAGGCCTTCGCCTCGGCGAGGGCCAGGGCGAGGTCGGCGGGGGTGGGGGCGGTGATGGCGTCCTCGTCGACGCCGCTGACGATCACCTCCGGTGCGAGGCCCGCTTGGCGGAGGAGGTTGAGGCGGGCCGGGGACTGGGAGGCGAGGACGAGTCGTCTGCGCGGCTGAGCGGTTCGTCTGCGCGGCTGTGCGGTCATGCGGTCAGATTAGCCGCCGGCCGCTAGCGCAGGCCCAGCACGATCATGGCGATGACCATGGCCACGGCCAGGAAGAAGCCGAGCCGCCTGAGGGTCTCCTGCAGTTCGCGGAGATCATCGGGCGGCTCGTTCTTCGGGTCGGACCACAACATGTCACCAGCGTGCGGGTCCCCTGCGGGGTGCGCCTGAGTACGGGTACTCAAGTTGTGCCCGGAGCTTCTCCTCTGTGCGCGGTTCCCCGCGCCCCTAAAGAAGAGTCGGCCCGGACTAGCTTGGCCAGTAGGTGCGGGTCCAGGCCGTGGGCCCGGGCTGCGGTAGGCGGTGGGCGGCGATCCTTGACGGGTCGGACCAGGCTGCCCTTGGGGGCTCCTCGTTGGCCGGCGTTGCTTCTGCCGCTACCGCTCGCGCTCGGACCACCGCCAGGGTGGCGGCCAGCTCCTCCGGGGTCGGATTGCCCCGTACGACCTTGATGTTCATGGCGGCTCCCGGGCGGGCTAGAGGGGGATGTTGCCGTGCTTCTTGGGGGGCAGGGACTCGCGCTTGGTGCGGAGTTGGCGCAGGCCGCGGACGATGTGGCCGCGAGTGTCGGAGGGCATGACGACGGCGTCGATGTAGCCGCGCTCGGCCGCGATGTAGGGGTTGAGGAGGGCGTCCTCGTACTCCTGGATCAGGCGGGCGCGGGTGGCCTCGACGTCGCCGTTGGCCTCCGCCTCGGCGATGGTGCGCCGGTGCAGGATGTTGACCGCGCCCTGGGCGCCCATGACGGCGATCTGGGCGGTGGGCCAGGCGAGGTTGAGGTCGGCGCCGAGGTGCTTGGAGCCCATGACGTCGTACGCGCCGCCGAAGGCCTTGCGGGTGATCACGGTGATCAGGGGGACCGTCGCCTCGGCGTACGCGTAGATCAGCTTGGCGCCTCGGCGGATGATGCCGTCGTGCTCCTGGTCGACGCCGGGGAGGAAGCCCGGGACGTCGACGAAGGTGAGGACCGGGACGTTGAAGGCGTCGCAGGTGCGCACGAAGCGGGCGGCCTTCTCGGAGGCGGTGATGTCGAGGCAACCGGCGAACTGCATCGGCTGGTTGGCGACGATCCCGACCGGCCGGCCCTCGACCCGGCCGAAGCCGGTGAGGATGTTCGGCGCGTACAGGGCCTGCGTCTCGAAGAACTCGGCGTCGTCCAGGACGTGTTCGATCACCGTGTGCATGTCGTACGGCTGGTTGGCGCTGTCCGGTACGAGGGTGTCCAGCTCCAAGTCCTCGTCCGTGACGGTGAGATCGGCCTCCTCGGGGAAGACCGGGGCCTCGGAGAGGTTGTTGGACGGCAGGTACGACAGCAGTTGCTTGACGTACTCGATGGCGTCCTTCTCGTCGCCTGCCATGTGATGGGCCACGCCCGAGACCGCGTTGTGGGTGCGTGCGCCGCCCAGCTCCTCGAAGCCGACGTCCTCGCCGGTGACCGTCTTGATGACGTCCGGGCCCGTGATGAACATGTGCGAGGTCTGGTCGACCATCACCGTGAAGTCGGTGATCGCGGGGGAGTAGACGGCTCCGCCCGCGCACGGGCCCACGACGAGGGAGATCTGCGGGATCACGCCGCTCGCGTGGGTGTTGCGGCGGAAGATCTCGCCGTAGGCGCCGAGGGAGGCGACGCCCGCATCCAGGAGGGCGTCGTCCCGTCCCACGCCCCGGCCGCACGCGATCGCGGCCCGAGCCGGGCATCCGTACGGCGAGCAGTCCGGCACCCCGTGACTGCTCGATCTTCCA
>NZ_JBSFLV010000273.1:0-5036 GCF_053599215.1 Streptomyces sp. NPDC001002
GGCTCAGGCGCCGACCAGCGGTGAGCCGGACGGCGTCCGCAGTGGGGTGGCCAGTTCCGCCAGGGCCCGCTCCAGGCCGTGCAGGTGGGCCAGCGCCAACCAGCGTGCGGCACCGCGCAGTTCAGCCTTGAGCCGTCCGGCCTTTCAGCCCTTCACACAAACAACCTGCTTCAGCTTCGCGACGACCTCCACCAGGTCCCGCTGCTGCTCGATGACCTGCTCGATCGGCTTGTACGCACCCGGGATCTCGTCCACGACGCCGGAGTCCTTACGGCACTCCACGCCCCGCGTCTGCTCCTCCAGGTCCTTCGTGGAGAACCGCCGCTTGGCCGCCGTACGGCTCATCCGCCGACCGGCGCCGTGGGACGCCGAGTTGAAGGCCTTCTCGTTGCCGAGGCCCTTCACGATGTACGAACCGGTGCCCATGGAGCCGGGGATGATCCCGAACTCGCCGGAGCCGGCCCGGATCGCGCCCTTGCGGGTGACGAGCAGGTCCATGCCCTCGTAGCGCTCCTCCGCCACATAGTTGTGGTGCGCGCTGATCTCGGGCTCGAAGGTCGGCTTCGCCTTCCGGAACTCCTTGTGGATCACGTCCTTCAGGAGCGCCATCATGATCGAGCGGTTGCGCTTGGCGTACTCCTGCGCCCAGAACAGGTCGTTGCGGTACGCCGCCATCTGCGGGGTGTCCGCGACGAAGACGGCGAGGTCGCGGTCGACCAGGCCCTGGTTGTGCGGGAGCTTCTGGGCGATGCCGATGTGGTGCTCGGCCAGTTCCTTGCCGATGTTCCGGGAACCGGAGTGCAGCATCAGCCAGACAGAACCGGTCGTATCCGTGCAAACCTCGATGAAGTGGTTTCCGGATCCAAGCGTTCCCATCTGCTTTCCTGCACGCTCGTGACGGAACTTGACCGTGTCGGCGATTCCGTCGAACCGCCCCCAGAAGTCGTCCCACCCCGCGGTCGCGAACCCATGAAAACCCCCCGGCTTGACGGGATCGTCATGCATCCCCCGCCCCACCGGAATCGCCTGCTCGATCTTCGACCGCAGTCGGGACAGGTCCCCCGGCAGGTCGTTCGCCGTCAGTGACGTCCGTACCGCCGACATCCCGCAGCCGATGTCCACCCCCACCGCCGCCGGGCACACCGCGCCGTGCATCGCGATGACGGAGCCGACCGTCGCGCCCTTGCCGTAGTGGACGTCCGGCATGACCGCGAGGCCCTTGATCCACGGGAGGGTCGCGACGTTGCGCAGCTGCTGGAGCGCGCCCTCTTCGACCGACGCGGGGTCGGTCCACATGCGGATGGGGACCTTCGCCCCCGGCAGCTCTACGTACGACATCTCGTCCTCATTCCCCCGGAACAGCAACAAAAGTAAGTGAAAGTCTTGAATCGCATTAGCGACGCCAGGTGGGCCAAAAGAGACAACGGACCGGCGTCCACGGCCATGCGTGCGATAGACATTGTCTCCAGGGGACGCCCCGGTGCGGCAAGCGATTAACCAGCGGGGACACTGGAAGACCTGGCACGTCTACGGCCACCGGGCCGCCGTCGAGAGGAGCCCGACCGTGCAGCGGAAGGCATACGTACCCGGCGCCGCCGCGCTTCTCGCGGCACTGCTGGCCGGCTGCACCGGCGGGTCCGGGGACACGGGTTCGACGGACGACTCGAACCCGGGTGACAGCGGCACGTCGGCCGTCTCGGCCCAGCCGGGGCGGTACAACAGCCTCCCGGAGGCCTGCGGCGCGGTCAGTCAGGGCAATCTCGACTCGCTGCTGCCCGGCGTCAAGGAGATCACCGACGAGGACCAGCGGACCAAGTCCTACGCGGGCGCGGCCACACAGACCTTCGACACCGACCGCAAGGTGGGCTGCCGTTGGAAGGTGGAGTCCGCGGACGCCACCGACCACCTCCACGTCGACTTCGAGCGGGTCGTCTCCTACGACAACGCCGTGAGCGACGACACACAGGCGAAGGAGCTCTTCGCGGAGAAGCAGGTCGCCGCCGACCTCCCGGAGCCGACCACCTCCAGCCCGGGCGCCGAGGACAGCGCGAGCGACTCCGCCTCCCCCACGGCCAGTTCCTCCGCCTCCGCCTCCACCGCCGCAAGCGCCGACCCCTCGGATTCCGCCTCCGGCTCGCCCTCCAGCTCCGTCACCCCCTCCGACCTCCAGCCCCGCGTCCTGGACGGCCTCGGCGACGAGGCGTACCTCGACGACGCGTTGAGCGGCTCCGCCGCCGCGGCCCAGCCGCGCACGGTGACTGTGGTGTTCCGCACGTCCAACGTCATCGTGACGATCGAGTACGAGGAGCAGCCGGCCGGTGGCGGCGCCACCCCGGACAGCAAGGAAATGCAGGACAAGGCCCGGAAACTGGCCTCTCAACTGGCCGACACCCTGAGCGGTTGACCCCCTCCGGGCGCCCCCACGGGCCCGTTCGCAAAGCGGATGAAGCCGAACCGCACAGCTTCTTCACCGACTACCGTGGCCCCTCGGACCCGATCCGACGGCAGGAACCACGAGCGTCATGAGTGAAGGAACCATGCAGCGACCAGCACAGTCAGTCCGACGGAACGAGCGAGACCGACGGGGGAAGCGGCGCCACCGCGTCCTTGTCGGCGCGGCCGCCCTCCCCGCACTGCTGCTCGCCGCCGGCTGCTCCTCCGACTCCGGCTCCGACTCCGGTGACGGCGGCAGCAGCGCGGCCGGCGGGGACAGCTCGGCCTCCGCGAGCGCGGCACCGACCGTGCAGGCGGCGGCGTACAAGAAGCTGCCGGACTCCTGCGACGTACTGTCGAAGAAGACGTTGACCTCGCTGGTGCCCAAGGGCGCGAAGTCCGGCAGGGAAGGCACGTCGAGCGACACCGGGACGCGGGCGAGCTGCTCCTGGGACAGCCTGGACAACAACGGCGTGAAGGGCTCGCAGTTCCGCTGGCTGAACGTGTCGCTGCTGCGCTTCGAGTCGGACGTCACGCGCGGCGAGGGCGACAAGCTGGCGCAGACGTACTACGAGAAGCAGATCAAGGACGCCCAGGCGGCGGAGGGCGCGAAGAACACGAAGACGCAGCCGGTGACCGGGATCGGTGACGCGGCGACGCTCGTGCGCTACGACCTGAAGAAGAAGGAAGGCGCCTTCAAGCAGCAGACGATCGTGACGCGCGTCGAGAACGTCGTCGTCACGCTCGACTACAACGGCGCGGGTCTGGCCGGCGAGAAGACGCCGAACGCCGACACGCTCGCCAAGCTGGCGGAGAAGGCGGCCAAGGAGGCGGTCGGCGCGGTGTCGGCGGCCAACGGCGCGGGCACGGGCACCGGTTCGGGGTCGGGGGCGGGCTCCGGCTCCGGTTCAGATTCCGGTTCTGCAACGACGACCCCGGCTCCCTCCAAGTCCGCGTCCACCTCGGCCTCTCCGTCCACCGCGAAGTCCGCATCCCCGTCCAAGTCGGCTGCGAAGAAGAGCTGACGGGGCCCACCGGCAACCCGTGCGCCGCACACATGTGCCACTCTGTTGCGCGCAACAACACGCATGTGGAGGGGAGTACGGGTGGCCGCGCCAATCCAGCTGACTCGGATGCACCGCGTTCTCATCGGCGTGGTCGTGTTCGGCGCCGTGATCATCGCCGGCATCGGCTTCGCCGGTTCGTACGCGGCGGTCCGCGAGTTGGCACTCAAGAAGGGCTTCGGGAACTTCGCGTACGTGTTCCCGATCGGCATCGACGCGGGCATCTGCGTCCTGCTCGCCCTCGACCTCCTGCTGACCTGGATCCGCATACCGTTCCCGCTGCTGCGCCAGACGGCGTGGCTGCTGACGGTCGCCACGATCGCCTTCAACGGCGCGGCGGCCTGGCCCGACCCGCTGGGCGTGGGCATGCACGCGGTCATCCCCGTGCTGTTCGTGGTCTCGGTGGAGGCGGCCCGGCACGCGATCGGCCGCATCGCGGACATCACGGCCGACAAGCACATGGAAGGCGTCCGCCTCACCCGCTGGCTGCTCTCCCCCATCCCGACCTTCCTCCTCTGGCGCCGCATGAAGCTCTGGGAACTCCGTTCCTACGAGCAGGTCATCAAGCTGGAGCAGGACCGTCTCGTCTACCAGGCCCGCCTCAACTCCCGCTTCGGCCGCGCCTGGCGCCGCAAGGCCCCGGTCGAGTCCCTGATGCCGCTGCGCCTCGCGCGCTACGGCGTCCCGCTCGCCGAGACGGCACCGGCCGGCCTCGCCGCCGCGGGCATCGAGCCCGTACTCCTGCCGCCGGCCCCGCAGTTGGAGGCGGCCCCGGAGCCGACGCCACCGGCGGTCGTGCAGAACAACCAGGCACCGGTACGCGAGGAACTCCCCGCACCCGAGCAGCCGCAGCAGCAGGCCTACGCCGACGAGGCCGCCGCCGAGCAGCAGAACCCGTGGCTCCACTCGCGCGACCCGCAGTCCATCGCGTACCAGGGCGGCTACGACCCGAACTTCGACCCGGACATCGCGGACGCCCAGTGGTACGAGGAGCAGCAGCAGGCCGAGCAGCTCCAGGCGCAGCAGCAGTACCAGTCCCAGCAGCAGTACGAGGAGCAGCGGCGCTTCGAGGAGCAGCAGCGGTTCCAGGAGCGCCGGCTCTTCGAGCAGCAGACGATCCCTCAGCAGTACGAGGAGGAGGCGGTCCCGGAGCCCTCTCCGGAGGACACCGGCACGTTCCCGATCCCGGCAGGACCTGGCCGTACCCGTGAGATGGGTGCGGGCGGCGGCACGGAGCCGAGCGAGGACGACTACTACCTCATCTTCAAGAAGTCGATAGACGGCAGCTACCCGACCGGCGGCCAGTTCCGCGGCGACGTGGAGGCCACGTACGGCATCACGCTCCCGCAGCGCGAGGCCGAGCGCATGGTCAACCGCTTCACCAACCGCCACACGGCGGAACTCCAGGAAGACCACATCGCCTAGCCGGCTCCTCTACGTCGACGGGGGCCCCGGTGCTGATCCGCCCAAGTACTGGTCGCTGTAAGGGAGTTCGGACTCCAGGAGAGCCTGGATCGGCCGGTGGGCGATCTGTCGTAC
>NZ_JBSFLV010000274.1:0-5018 GCF_053599215.1 Streptomyces sp. NPDC001002
GACCTGGTCAACCGACCAGGTCCGCCGCCAGGTTCGCGATGTTGGTCAGCAGCGCCCTACCGCGTCGGGAGTGGTCGTAGCCGGCCAGCGGGTAACCGTTGCTCAGGCAGGCGAAGGACAGGCCGGACTCCGGGTCCATGAAGCCCAGTTGGCAGGCGGCGCCCGCGCTGCCGAAGAGCGACGGCGAGCCGGTGGACGGGAGTTGGCTTCCGGCGTCCGGACCGGCCACCGTCACGAAGAGGCCCATGCTGGTACGGCGGCTGCCGCCACCTCCGTAGATCTGCTCCCCGTACGGGAGTTGGGTGAAGCGGATCCGCGTGCCCTCCGCCACCGCCTCCGGCTTCCACAGCCCCGAGTGCTCCAACGCCTGGAAGTACAGGGCGACATCGGCGGCGGTGGCGACCAGGGCGTGGCTGGGTTCACCGGCCGCGAGGACGCGGGGGTCAGCGAGGTACCACGGTCCCCAGGGGTCGGGTTCCTGGGTGTCGTCGGTGCGGTCGGTGGCGGTCATCGGGGCGACGGTGCCGGGCTGTCGGTCGACCGGGACGCCGAGTTCGATCGAGGTGAGGCCCAGCGGCCGGGCGATCCGCTCGTGGAGGTAATCGGCGAAGGGCAGCCCCGTGCGCCGCTCCACGATCTCGGCGATCAGCCAGGCGGCAGCAGTCAGATGGAACTGGAAGCGGGTGCCGGGCGGGGTGTCGAGCCGCCAGCGCCCGAAGGCGGCGAGCCGCTGCTCTCGGTCCAGCATCTTCGGGTAGCCGAGGGGCGCGAAGGGGAAGCCCGCAGTGTGCGTGAGCACCTGCTCGACGGTCACCGTCTCCTTCCCGTTCGGCGCGAACTCCGGGATGATCGCGGCGACTTGCTCGTCCAGGTGCAGGAGTCCCTCGCCGAGCAGCTTCCACACGACACCGGCGACGATCGACCGCCCGACGGACTGCAGGACGTATCGGGTGTCCGGTCCCGCGTCCCCCCAGGTCTCGAACGCCACCAGGCGACCGCCCCGGGCGACGGCGACCTGCGCGGACGGCAGCGGTCCGCGCTCGACCTCCAGACGGATCCGCCGCAGCAGGACATCAAGCCGGTACGGGTCCACCCCCACGCTCTCCGGGTCGACGACGGAGTGGTCAGTCATGGGCTTCTCCTTGGCCGGGCTCGCGCAGCCGCTGCCGTACGACCTTGCCGTTGGCGTTGCGCGGCAGCTGGTCCACGAACCACCAGCGGACGGGGACCTTGAATCCGGACAGCCGGGTCCGGGCGTGCACCCTGAGCGAGGCGGGTTGGGGCGGGGCGTCGGGGTCGGTCGGCACGACGAAGGCGACGACGGTCTGGCCGAGGCGCTCGTCTGGGGCGCCCGTGACGGCGACGTCAGCGACGCCGGGGTGCGCGGCCAGCACAGTCTCGACCTCCAGCGGGTGGACGTTCTCGCCCCCCCGGATGATCATGTCGGTGCCGCGGCCGTACAGATAGAGGTAGCCGTCCTCTGCCACTCGGCCCAAGTCGCCGCTGTGCAGCCAGCCTTCGGCGTCGATCCGGAAGAAATGGTCGGCGCGGGCGTGGATCTCGCCGATGCCGTCCGGTCCGGCGTCCCGCACCCGCAACTCGACGCCGGGAGCGGGCCGCCCTACGGACCGCAGCAGTTCGGTGCGACCGGCGACGGCTTCCCGGTGGTCCTCGGGGGTGAGCACGCTGATGGGTGAACCCTCGGTCTGCCCGAACATGTTGAGCATGCGGACGCCGGGCATCGCGTCGTAGGTCCGGCGTAGGGTGCCGGGGCGGACCGGCGCACCGCCGTACTGCAGGACCCGCAGCGTCTCGTGGTGTGCCTGGCCTGCCGTCAGCAGGGTCTCCAGCATCGCCGGGACCATGCTCGTGTGGGTGACGCCGAGTTCGCGCAGCAGGGTCCAGCCCTCGACGGTGAAGCGGGGCAGGCCGGTGATCAGCGCGCCCGCGGCCAGGGCGACGGCGATGTTGCCGAGGCCGGCGATATGATGGAAGGGCGCGCTGCCCCCGTAGAAACTGTCCGGACCGAGCGCACAGAGGCGGCCGTTGACGCGGGCCCGGGCGGCCAGGCGACGTTGCGTCATGCGGACGGGCTTGGGGATCCCTGTCGTGCCGGAAGTGTGCAGGACGATGGCAAGGTCGTCCGGCTCGGCGGTCAACGGCCTTGTGCTCGGGCGGAGTTCGGGGACGATGACGGCGCGGCGGCCGGACAGCTTGGCGACCTGTTCTCCGAGTTCGGCGAACTCGGTTTGCGCAAGAAGGAGTTGGGCCCCCGACGCCTCCACCACGGCCGCGATCTCGTACGGGGTCATACGGACGCCGAGCGGGGCTAGCGGGTGACCGGACCCCGCGCCGCCGATGACGAGCGCGAGGGCGTCGGCCGAGGTGGTGGCCAGGACGGGTACGGGGGCGCCTGCGTCGAGGCCGAGGGTGTCCAACCAGTTCGCGGCGCCGGCCGCTCGGTCGAGGAGTTCGTGTCCGGTCCAGGTGAGGTCCCCGAACCGGACGGCGGGACGGGAGTGGTCGTAGGCGGCGAGCACCGTCGCCGTCCAGGTGAACTCCGCCTCGCCGCCCACCGGTTCAGGGCTCCAGTAGGGCCGAAGCGGTGCCGGTGACCACCTCGGCGCCGTCCTGGGTGACGGTACGCAGCGAGAAGTGGGCGACCGGGCCGTCCGGCGTGTCCTCGACCGACTCGACGGTCGCCGTGGCGGTCAGGGTGTCGCCGGGCCACACCTGGGCCTTGAAGCGCACCCCGTACGTCAGCAGCGATGCGACGCCGACCCAGTCGGTCAGGACGCGTCCCGTCATGCCCATCGTCAGCATGCCGTGGGCGAAGACGCCGGGATAGCCCGCGACCTCGGTGGCAAACCGCTCGTCGGTGTGCAGCGGGTTGAAGTCGCCCGACGCGCCCGCGTATTGGACGATCCGGGTGCGCTTGAGGTCGTCGACCAGCACGCTCTCGCGGGTCTCGCCGACCTTCACGTCGTCGACGCTCAGGCTCATCGGACGTCCTTCCGGGTTGCGGGGCCCTCGGGCACGACGGCCACGGTGCGGGCGCTGACGACCGGTTCGCCGTCGGCGTCCCGGTACTCGGTGACGCGCTCGCTGAACAGCAGCCGTCCGGTGCGGCCCTGCTTCTCCCAGCTGCGTCCGGTGACGGTGGTGGCGTACAGGGTCTCCCCCGCGCGTACCGGCCGGTGGTAGTCGAAGTGCTGCTCGGCGTGCAGCCCGCCACCGCCCTCGGGCATCACGCCGGGCCCGGCGCCGGACCCGAACCACTCCTCGCCCGCCTTGGGCCGCAGCCGGTAGTCCGGGTCGTGGTGGGCACTCGCCATGGTGAAGGTGGGCGGTGCGAGCGCGGTCTCGCCGACGTAGGCCGGGTTGTCGTCACCGATGGCCCGGGCGAACGCCAGGATGTGCCCGGCCTCGACCGGGAAGAGCTGCCCAGTCATCTTCCTTCTCCTCGGTCAGTGCACACAGAAGCGGTCCTTCTTCTCGGTCAGTACGGCAGGAACGCGTCGCGCGTGGCCTCGTCCGGGTCGAAGTCCGGGGGCAGCCCCTCGAACTTGGGCTCCCGTTTCTCCACGAAGCTGGCGACCCCCTCGCGGAAGTCCGGCGAGCCCGCGAAGAACTCCATGGCGGAGTAGGAGCGGGCGAGCGCGTCGGTGAAGGGCCGGTCGAGGTCGCCGTAGACCTGATGCCGTACGACGGCCATGGCGCGCGGTGAGCAGTTGCGGGCGATGTCGCGGGCGTAGGCGCGGGCCGCGTCAAGCAGGTCCTCGGGATCCACGACCCGGCTGACGAGGCCGAGTTGCTTCGCCTCGTCGGCGTCGAAGACGCGCCCGGACAGGAGGAGGTCGAGGGCGCTCTCCAGGCCGATGACGCGCGGCAGCACGTACGGGAGGTTGTACTCGCCGGCGAGGCCGCGGCGGGTGAAGGCGGTGGTGAAGCGTGCGCCGCGAGCGGCGAAGCGGACGTCGCAGATCAGGGCCTGGACCAGGCCGATGCCCGCGCAGGCGCCGTTGACGGCCGCGATGAGCGGCTTGGGCATGGTCCGCCTGCTGTACATGGGCACGCGGGCCTGGAGGTTGAGGGACTGGCCCGGCTGCGCGTTCTGTTCCAGGCGCTGAACGTCCATGCCGGGGCAGAACGCCTTGCCGGCACCGGTGACGATCACGACGCGGACGGCGGGGTCGGCGGCGGCCTCGTCCAAGAGGGCGAAGAAGCGGCGCTCCATGGGGAGGCTCCACGCGTTCTTGCGCTCGGGTCGGTTGAGGGTGACGGTGGCGACACCGTCCTCGTCGACCTCGTACAGGACCAGGTCCTGGTCGGGTTCGTCCGACATCGCGTCACTCCTCGGTCAGCGGTTCGATGGCGTCGATGGACTGGATGGATGGAATGGGCTGGACGGGTTGCATGGGTTGGACGGGTTGGATGGGTTGCATGGGTTCGCCGACGCCCGGTCGCTCGCCGGAGATCGTCACCACCACCTGCCCCCGGGCGCAGACGATCCCGTCGGTCATCACGTCGACGTCGGCGAAGTGCAGCCTGCGGCCCCGTCGGACACAGCGCGCGTAGGCGACTGCCTCCGATCCCCGGGCGGGCGCTAGGTACTGCACCGACATCGAGACGGTGCTGAGCCGACTCCCCTTCTGGAAGTCGTGCCCGGCGATCACGGCTCCCGCGCCCGCGGTGTCGATGAGCGCGGAGATCACTCCGCCGTGGAAGACGCCTTCGTGGGCGGAGAGGGCTTCGGTGTAGGGCAGGACGACCTCGACGCCGTCGGGGTCCCAGCGGACCATGCGCACCCGGCAGAGGCGGTTGAACGCGACGCCGCGCTCCCAGCGGGCCCGGAACCACTCGCGGCGTTCGCGCTGTTCCTGGTCGGTGAGGGTCCTAGGGGCTGTCGTCTGGATCAGCCCAGCGTCGCGGGCCCTGGCACGCACATCTGCCGCGTTGTCGTCACTCGCCATGGCTCCGCCATGACTCCCTCCTCCGCCTTGCAGCTGCACGCACCA
>NZ_JBSFLV010000275.1:0-4888 GCF_053599215.1 Streptomyces sp. NPDC001002
CCGGTCGGCTTGGGGCCCGGGTCGCTTTCCTCTGGGTCGGGTGCAGTGTCAGTAGGGTCGGGCGTCGCCGGATCCTGGTTGGAGGAACCCTCCTTGGCGGGGGGCGCGGCGGTGTCGTGCCGGGTTGCCATACCGGTCACTGCTCCAGGTTGTTGTCGATGGTCTTGGTCGCCGTGTTCCAGGCCTCCTCGGGCGACTTGCCCTTGGTCACCAGGATCACGCCGTTGTCGGTCAGACCCTGCTGGATGATCTGGTCCTTCGGACCGATCACCTGCACCGGGCTGGCCTTGGCGGCCTCGGCGAAGATCGTGCCGATCGGTGCGTCACCGGTCATCTCGTTCTTGGCACCGGTGACCGCGGAGGAGGTGTACGCGGCCTGCGCGCTCGGGAAGCTGCCCTGTACGGCGAACAGCTTCGCCTGCTGCTCGGGCGCGGTCAGCCAGGCGGCCAGCGCCTCGGCCTCCTTCACGTGCTTGCCGCTCTTGGGCACGGTCAGGAACGAGCCGCCCCAGTTACCGGACTTGGGCGCCACGGCGACGTCCCACTGGCCCTTGGCGTCCGGCTTCGACTTGCCCTTGATGTAGCCGAGCATCCACGGCGGGCAGGCCATCGCGGCGAACTTCACGTTGGCGATCGTCGTGTCCCAGGCCGGCTGGAACTGCGTCTGCGCACCGACCAGGCCCTCCTGGGCGGCCTTCGCGGTGAGGTCGAAGGCGGCGCGCACGGCCGGGTTCGTCTTGTAGATGACCTTGCCGGAGGAGTCGTAGAACTTCTCCTTCTCGCTGCTGAGCACCGCGTTCAGCAGACCGCCGGGGGAGTCCATGAAGGTGGTGCCCTTGGGCGCCTTCTTCTTGTAGTCCTGGCCGACCGTGACGAACTTGTCCCAGCTGCCGGCCCACAACTTGCCGACCGCGTCACGGTCGGTGGGCAGCCCGGCGCTCTTGAACAGGTCCTTCCGATAGCAGATGGCCATCGGCCCGACGTCGGTACCGAGACCGATCGTCTGGCTGTCCTTGGTCGTGGCCTGCGCCCACTTCCAGTCCAGGAAGTCGCTCTTGTTCACACCCGAGACCTTGGAGAGGTCCTCCAGTTTGGCGGCCTGGGTGTTCACGATCTCGGCTATGTTGCCGACTTCGACGGCCTGGATGTCCTGCAGACCGCTGCCGGTGGTGAGGTGGTTGAGCAGCGCGGGGTAGTAGTTCTCGTTCCGCTCGGTGACGTTCTCGGTGATCTTGATGTCGGGGTGCAGCTTCTCGTACTCGGCGTACAGGCCGGCCTCCTTGAAGCCGAACGTGCCGAAGAGTCCGAGGCTGACGGTGGTCTTGCCCTTGCCGCCACCGCTGTCGTCCGACGACCCGGACTTGTCTCCACCGTCGTCGGCACACCCGGCCAGCAGCCCGGCGCCCAGCGTTGCGACCACCGCCAAGGCCACCGCCCTGTGGACGGTACCGGTTCGGGTCCGTGCGCGCATTGCGTCCTCCTGTTGCCCTGACGTGCCGACCCCCCGGCCAACTGCATTGTTGGGCCCGTTAGTTCACGCTGCGGCTCGGGCGGGGAACGTGCGGGATGTGTATGTGTCAGGTACTGTGGGAGCGCTCCCACCAGTGATGTGTTGAAGGTTGGCCGAGCCGGGCGGGGGTGTCAAGGGAGTGAGCGTGGCGAGATGCGTTCAGTTATCGGGCTGTTAAGTGGAGTCGACAAGTCCGCGGCCTCTTTCGGCGTCGCCCACTCTCAGCCCGTCCGGCGCTTGAGGACAAGGCCCTTTCGGGGCCGGAGCGGGGGTCTTGGGGCGGCAGCCCCCAGGGGCGGTCACTGGTTGGGCGGGACTGTTACATTCCAGGCCAACAAGGGGTACTGCGGAAGGGCGGAGCCAATGTCGCGGAACCGGAGTGGTGGTCGGCCCACCCTCGAAGAGGTCGCCGCGCGTGCCGGTGTCGGTCGTGGCACGGTCTCCCGGGTGATCAACGGCTCGCCGCGGGTCAGTGACGCGACCCGCGCGGCGGTCGAGGCCGCGGTCGCCGAACTCGGCTATGTCCCGAACACCGCGGCCCGTGCGCTCGCCGCCAACCGCACGGACGCGATCGCGCTGGTCGTCCCCGAGCCGGAGACGCGGTTCTTCGCGGAGCCGTACTTCTCGGACATGCTGAAGGGCGTCGGCGCGGAGCTCTCGGACACGGAGATGCAGTTGCTGCTGATCTTCGCGGGCAGCGACCGTGAACGGCGGCGCCTGGCCCAGTACTTGGCCGCGCACCGCGTCGACGGCGTCCTCCTGGTCTCGGTCCACGCGGACGACCCGCTCCCCGACCTGCTCTCCCAGTTGGAGATCCCGGCGGTGATCAGCGGCCCCCGCTCGGCCGCGGAGACGCTCACCTCCGTGGACTCGGACAACTACGGCGGCGGCCGCTCGGCCGTGGAACACCTGCTCGCCCGGGGCCACCGCACGATCGCCCACATCACGGGCCGCCTGGACGTGTACGGCGCCCAGCGCCGCGTCGACGGCTACCGCGACGCCCTGCGTGACGCGGGCCACCGGGCGGACGAACAACTCATCGAGCCGGGGGACTTCACCGAGGAGGGCGGCCGCAGAGCGATGACGACCCTGCTCGCCCGCCGCCCCGACCTGGACGCGGTCTTCGCCGGCTCGGACGTCATGGCCGCCGGCGCCCGCCAGGTGCTCCGCGAGGAAGGCCGCCGCATCCCCGACGACGTGGCCCTCGTCGGCTACGACGACTCGGCCATAGCCCGCCACATGGACCCACCCCTCACCAGCGTCCGCCAGCCCATCGAGGAAATGGGCCGCCGCATGATCGACCTCCTCCTCGAAGAGATCGCGGATCGCCGTCCGGCGGTCTCGCGGGGGTTGGAACGCCGACAGGTCGTACTGGCAACGGAGTTGGTTACGCGGGCGTCGGCGTAACCTTCCGCCCGTGACCTCCCCGGACGGCGACACCGACGACAAGGCCGGCGTGACCATCCGCTGCCAGGACAACGCCTCCGTCGGCGTGACGTTCTGCGACAGGATCGGCTCGGACGCGGACTCGGTGCACTACGCCGTCGAGCTGCATGCCCCGGGTTTGACGGCCCGCGTCGACGAGGTCGTCGCGTGGCTCGGGGCACACGATCTCGCCGCGTTCCTGGAGGGGATCGCCGCCGACCACCGGGGTTGGGACGGCGAACGGAGCCGGCAGACCGACGACCGGGACCTGGCGGTCTCGGCCGTCTTCCGGTCCGGCGGGTACGTCGGGCTGACCTGGACCGTGAGTCCCTGGCCGAAGGCCGCCGGCGGCTGGAGCTCGTCGGTCACCACGTGGCTGGAGTCCGGAGAGCAGTTGGCTTCGCTGGCGGCCGACATCCGGCATTTCCTCGCCGGGGAACAAGCGTGACCTCCGGCATCCACCGGATGACCTCAGCCGCCCAGCACCAACCGCCACCGTCGCTCGCCGTCCTGTTCCTCGTCCGTCGTCGGGTCAAGACCCGCTCGCCGGGCCACCGCCGCCGACGCCAGGTGGTCGGGGTGGATGTGGGCGATGACCGTACGGACTGATCGTTCGGTGAGCCAGGTGATCAGGGCGCGTACTGCCTCCGTGGCGTAGCCGTGGCCCTGCCAGGGGATGCCGGTGATCCAGGCGATCTCTGCCGTCGGGCCGGTGAGGGTGGCCTGGACCGTGCCGAGGAGGTGGGTGTCGGTGCGGTGGTGCAGGACCCAGTTGAGCCAGGTGACGGTCGGGTCGGGGGAGCCGGCGACCAGGCGTTCGTAGCGGGTGCGCAGGGCGGCGGGGGAGGCCGGGGTGCCGCCGATGTAGGTGTGCAGGGCCGGGTCGGAGAGGACTTCGGCCATCTCGGGGGCGTGGTCGACGTGGAGGGGGAGGAGGTCGAGGCGGGGGGTGTGGATCGGGGTGATGTCCATGTCCATGTGGGGTCCGCCGGTCGTGTGCCCTGGTCGTGTCCTGGAATGCGAATCGGCCGGTGGTCCCGAATCAACGGGGCCACCGGCCGATTACCTGGGGTGAGTGACGGGACTTGAACCCGCGACTTCCTGGACCACAACCAGGTGCTCTACCAGCTGAGCTACACCCACCACGCCCGGTCGTTCCATCAGTGATTTTCCGACCGGCCGAGAAAAAGTGTACAGGGTCCGAAGGGGTGCTCGTGCACGGGTTTTACCGTGCGGGCAACACGTGCTTCGCGGCGATCGTCCGGGCCGTGTCCGAGTCGGGGCCGGGCTGCGGTACGAAGATCGCCTCGCGGTAGTAGCGCAGCTCCGCGATGGACTCGCGGATGTCGGCGAGGGCGCGGTGGTTGCCGTTCTTCTCGGGGCTGTTGAAGTACGCCCGCGGGTACCAGCGCCGGGCCAGCTCCTTGACGCTGGACACGTCGACGATCCGGTAGTGGAGGTACTCCTCCAGCGTCGGCATGTCACGCAGCAGGAAACCGCGGTCGGTGCCGACCGAGTTGCCGCACAGCGGGGCCTTGCCGGGCTCCTTGACGTGTTCCCGGACGTAGGCGAGAACCTGTTCCTCGGCGTCGGCCAGCGTCGTACCGCCGTCGAGTTCGTCGAGCAGTCCGGAGGCGGTGTGCATCTGGCGCACCACGTCCGGCATCGTCTCTAGGGCCTCGGCCGGCGGACGGATGACGATGTCCACGCCCTCGCCGAGCACGTTCAGCTCGGAGTCGGTGACCAGGGCGGCCACCTCGATGAGCGCGTCGTCGGACAGCGAGAGGCCGGTCATCTCGCAGTCGATCCACACCATGCGATCGTTCATGCGACCACCCTAAAGGTGACGTCCACTTTTAGGTGCGCCGCGTCGTGGTGGACGTCCCTGGGGGCTGCCGCCCCCAGACCCCCGCTTCGGCCTGAACGGCCTCGTCCTCAAACGCCGGACGGGCT
>NZ_JBSFLV010000276.1:0-4813 GCF_053599215.1 Streptomyces sp. NPDC001002
GCGGGCATTCGCTGCTGGCGGTGTCGCTGGTGGAGTGGCTGCGGCAGCGGGGCGTGTCCGTGTCCGTGCGCGCCCTGTTCGTGACGCCGACGCCGGCCGGTCTCGCGGCGGTCGCCGGTCCGGAACAAGTGGTGGTCCCGGAGAACCGCATCCCGGAGGGTGCCCAGCACCTCACGCCCGACATGCTGCCGTTGGTCGATCTGGACGAGGGTGAGCTCGCGCGAATCGTCGAGGCGGTGCCGGGCGGCGCGGCCAACGTGGCGGACATCTACCCGCTGGCCCCCCTCCAGGAAGGCATCTTCTTCCACCACCTCATGGCCGATCGCGAGGGCGACGACGCCTATGTCCTGCCGACGGTGCTGGACTTCGACTCACGTGACCGGCTGGACGAGTTCATGGACGCGTTGCGGTGGGTCGTGGACCGGCACGACGTCTATCGCACGGCGATCGTGTGGGACGGGCTGCGCGAACCCGTGCAGGTGGTCGTCCGACACGCCGAAATCGACGTCATGGAAGTCGAGTTGGACGACCGTGCCGACCCCGTCGGGCAGCTGCGGGGAGTCGCCGGTGGTCGACTGGAGCTCGACCGCGCGCCGTTGATGTCGGTGCATGTCGCGGCCGAGCCCGGCGGTGACGGGCACTGGCTGGCACTGCTGCGCATCCACCACCTCGTCCAGGACCACACCGCACTCGAGGTGCTACTCGACGAGCTGCGGGCCTTCCTGGCCGGACGGGCCGACGAATTGCCGGAGCCGTTGCCGTTCCGCCAGTTCGTGGCACAGGCCCGGCTCGGCACGTCCCAGGAGGAGCACGAGCGCTACTTCGCCGATCTGCTCGGGGACGTGACAGAGCCGACCGCGCCCTACGGGCTGACGGACGTCCTCGGTGACGGCGGCGGGAGCCGACGCGGCCGGCAGTCGCTGGACACTGAACTCGCGCTGCGCGTACGGGAGATGGCGCGCACTCTGGGCATCAGCCCGGCCACCGTCTTCCACCTCGCGTGGGGCCGGGTCCTCGCGGCCGTGTCGGAGCGCGACGACGTCGTCTTCGGCACCGTGCTGTTCGGGCGGATGAACGCCGGGGCGGGCGCCGACCGTGTGCCCGGTCTCTTCCTGAACACGCTGCCGGTGCGGGTGCGGACGACCGGGATCGGCGTGGGCGAGGCGGTGGACGGCATGCGCCGTCAACTGGCCGACCTGCTGGTGCACGAGCACGCCCCGCTCACGGTCGCCCAGACGGCGAGCGGAGTCGCGGGCGGCAGCCCCCTGTTCACGTCGATCTTCAACTACCGGCACGCCCGCCCGGCCGGCGACCGGACCGGCGCCGGACTCGACGGCGCCCGAGTCGTCCTCACCCACGAAGGCACCAACTACCCCCTCAGCACGTCCGTCGACGACGACGGAACCGGATTCACGATCACTGTCGACGCACCGCCGCCCATCCCACCGCACCAGGTCTGCGAACTCCTGCACACCGCGCTGGCTCAGCTCACGACCGTGCTGGCGGACACACCGGAGACCCCGCTCGCTGCGGCCGAGGTGCTCCCACCCGCCGAACTCCATCGGATCCTCGGCGACTTCACCGGCACCGTCGTACCCGTACCGGACGTGACGCCGTCGGAGCTGTTCGCGGCGCGGGCGGAACGCACGCCCGACGCGGTCGCCCTCATACGCGGAGCCGACGAGGTGACCTACCGCGAACTGCGGGACCAGGTCGGCCACTTGGCCCGAGGATTGTCGGACCGAGGCGCCGGCCCCGAGGCAGCGGTCGCGGTGAACCTGGATGACGAAGCCGACCGAGTCGTGGCGCTGCTGGCCGTACTCGAAACCGGGGCCGCCCACCTCGCCGTCGACCATCCGATCAGTGACCTCCCGGCCGGTGTACGACCGGTATGCCTGCTGACGTCCGAGACGCGAGCGTCGGACCTGCCGGACGACACCGGTCTTCCGCTCGTACTCCTCAACACCCCGCAAACAAATGGGGAGTTGACTCTGGCGGACGCACCCGTCGGCGCCAACGTCCTGCCGGACCACCCGGCGTACGTGGACCACAGGCTCGTCGTATCGCACCGCGGTTTCGCGACCCGTCTGGCGGGGATGCGGCGTACGCACCCGCTCACCGGTGCCGATCGGGTCGTACCGACGACCGAGACGTGGGCGTACGACGTCCTGCGCGCGTTGGCCGACGGCGCGGCCCTAGTCCTGGGGCGTGCCGGGGAAGCACCGGAACGGGCGGGCATGCCCGCGGAGTTGGTAGGCCTTCTGCGCGAGGTGGCGGCCGACGCATCCTCGCCGGCACCGCACTGGCGCCCGGCGGACAACACACGCCTGTGTGTTCTGGACGGAGCGCTGCGCGTCGTACCGGTGGGCGCGGCGGGGGAGTTGTACGTGTCCGGGGCGGGCCTGGCGCTCGGATACTCGGGGCGGGCCGGACTGACGGCGGAGCGCTTTGTGGCCTGCCCGTACGGCGCGGCCGGGCAGCGCATGTACCGCACCGGCGAGCGCGCACGGTGGACCGACGACGGCCGGCTCGAACTTCTCGAACGCCATGGTGACGAGCCGACGGCCACCGAGGAGGACCGCACCGAACAACCGGGCCGGGCACCGGCGACTCCCCAAGAGGAGCTGCTGTGTGCTGAGTTCGCCCGAGTCCTGGGCGTCGCCCGGGTCGGCGTCGACGACAACTACTTCCTCCTGGGCGGCCAGTCCCTGATGGCGACCCGACTGGTCGCCCGGCTGCGGTCGATCCTCGGCGTCGAACTCCCGGTCCGCGCGCTCTTCGAGAGCCCGACCCCAGCGGGCCTCGCCGCCCGCCTGGCACAGGCCGCCCCCGGCCGTGCCCGACTGACCGTGCGTGAACGCCCCGAACGGGTCCCGCTCTCCTTCGGACAGCACCGGCTGTGGTTCATGAGCCAACTCGAAGGCTCCAGTGCCGGCTACAGCAACACGACCGCCCTACGGCTCTCCGGAACACTGGACCGGGCCGCGCTGAAGGCCGCTCTACGCGACCTGATCAACCGTCACGAGGTGCTGCGTACCGTGCTTCCGGCCCACGACGGCGAGCCGTATCAGCGAGTTCTGGCGATGGCGGACGTCGAACTCGAACTCCCCGTCATCGAGGTGGAGGCCGGGCAGCTCGCCCAGGAGACAGCCCGCGTGACCGACCACCCCTTCGACCTTGCCGCCGAAATCCCCCTGCGCGCTTGGCTGTTCGCCGAGGCGCCGCGCGAGCACGTGCTGGTGCTGGCCATCCACCACGGCGCCACCGACGGCTGGTCGATGGGTCCGCTCGCGCGGGACCTGTCCGCGGCATACGAGGCTCGGTGCGCGGGGCGGGCCCCCGAGTGGGAGCCGCTGCCGGTGCAGTACGCGGACTACGCGCTGTGGCAACGCGAACTCCTCGGCGGCGACGCCGACTCGGGAGGACTCCCGACCGAACAGATGGAGTTCTGGCGCGACACCCTGGCCGGTATTCCCGAGGTGATCCCGTTGCCGGCCGAGCTACCCCGCGCCGCCGCGGCGACGCACCGGGCGGGCGAGGTCCCCGTGGAGATCGGCGCGGAACTCCACGGACGTATGCGCAAGTTGGCCGCGGCCGAGGGCGCCACCCTCTTCATGGTGGTGCAGGCGGCACTCGCGGCCCTGCTGACCCGGCTGGGCTCCGGCGAGGACATCCCGATCGGAACAGCGATCGCCGGGCGCGTGGACGACACCCTGGACGACCTCGTCGGCTTCTTCGTCAACATGCTGGTCCTGCGCACCGATGTGTCGGGCGACCCCAGCTTCCAGGAACTGCTGACCCGCGTCCGCGCCGCAGACCTGGCCGCGTACGCCCACCAGGACCTGCCGTTCGACCACGTGGTGGAACAACTCACCCCCGAACGGTCCGCCGCGCGGCAACCCCTGTTCCGGGTGGCCCTCGTCGTCCAGAACACCCCGCGCAGCGACCTCCGGCTGCCCGGCCTGCGGGTCAGCGCCGAGCCCGTGGTCACCGGGAGCGCCCGGTCCGACCTGATGCTCACCCTCTCCGAACGCCTCGACGACGACGGCACGCCCGACGGACTGCGCGGACTGCTCCAGTTCGACACCGACGTACTCGACCGTTCGACGGCGGACCGGCTCATGACCTGGCTGGCCCGTCTGCTGGACACCTTCGTCACCGACCCCGGCCTACGGCTGAGCCACACGGACGTACTCACCCCACCCGAGCGACGTACGGCTCTGGAGCGAGGCGCGGGTCCGGCTCAGGACATTCCGGCGGCGACGATTCCGGAGTTGTTCGGTGGGGTGGTGGAGCGGTCGGTTGGTGCGCCGGCGGTGGTGTGGGGTGAGGGGTCTTTGTCCTACGGCGAGTTGGATGAGCGGTCGAGTCGGTTGGCGCGGTTGTTGTCGGCGCGGGGTGTGGGTGCCGAGTCGGTGGTGGCCGTAGTGATGGACCACGGAGCTGACCTGGTGGTGTCGTTCTTGGCCGTGTTGAAGGCAGGTGCGGCGGTGTTGCCGGTTGATCCGGCGCATCCGGGTGAGCGGGTTGCGTTCATGCTCGACGACGCGCGTCCGGTGTGTGTGATCACCACGCCTGAGCAACAGCGACCGTTGCCGGTCGATGTGCCGGTCATTGTCTTGAACTCCCCTGATGTCGAGGCGGAGTTGGCCGGTGTGGATGGTTCGCCGGTGGAGGGTGCGTCGGCCGGTGTGCCGGGTGCGGCGTATGTGATCTATACGTCGGGGTCGACGGGTCGGCCCAAGGGTGTGGTGGTGTCGCATGCCGGGGTGGCGAGTCTGGTGGCGGCGCAAGCTGAGGGCTTGGCGGTTTC
>NZ_JBSFLV010000277.1:0-4511 GCF_053599215.1 Streptomyces sp. NPDC001002
AGGACTTCGACGAACAGCACGTCGAGCGGATTCCTCTTCCGTCCGAGTGAGCGACGGACCGCGTTCCTCGACCCCGCGGGGCGTGGTGCCCGGCGGGCGCTCTACTGGAGTGACGGGTGGGACGTATGCGCGGTGACATCTTTCCCGGTGGAGCTCAGCTGCCCCGTGTCAGCTGCCTCGGCCGGTTCAGCCGCCTCCGACGCATCCGCCCCCGCCGGATCAGCTGCCTCCCCCGCATCCGCCCCCGCCGCCACAGGAGGAGCCGCCCCCGCAGGACGAGCCGCCGCCGCACGAGTGGCCGCCCGAGTGCCCCCCGGAGTCACCGCCGGACGACGACCCGCAGGACACCGCCCCACTGCTGCTCCCGGCCGCCCCGCCGGCCCACCAGCTGTCGCCGGAGCCGCGCCGCCGTCCCCCGCGGTACGCCGTCCCGCCGACCCTCCTCGCCTTGCTCACCACTGCGGTGACCACGGCGAACGCGATCACGACCACCACCACGATGATGCCGATTGCCATGGCGCCACCGTCCTTTCTGCTCCCCCGAAGCGACCCCCCGTGGGCGCCTCGCGTCTTGCGTGAACGGGGGATGCCCTCGCACGCTCCCGGCCAAAGCAGAGTTGAGCGAATCCAGAGCTTCGGCGCAGGATGACCGGCATGACCTCCAGCAGCCGCCCGCTCCTCAACCGCCGTCTCGCCGAGTTCGGGACGACGATCTTCGCCGAGATGTCCGCGCTCGCCGTACGGACCGGCGCGATCAACCTGGGCCAGGGTTTCCCCGACACCGACGGCCCCGAAGAGGTCCGCGAGGCCGCCGTACGGGCGCTGCGTGACGGCCGCGGCAACCAGTACCCGCCCGGCCCCGGCGTCCCCGAACTGCGCACCGCGATCGCCGCGCACCAGCAGCGCCTCTACGGCCTGACCCACGACCCCGACACCGAGGTCCTGGTCACGGCAGGCGCCACCGAGGCCATCGCCGCCGCCCTGCTGGCCCTGCTGGAACCCGGCGACGAGGTCATCGCCCTGGAGCCGTACTACGACTCGTACGCGGCGTGCATCGCGATGGCGGGCGGCACGCGCGTACCGGTCACCCTGCGCCCCCACGAAGGCGCCTTCCGGCTGGACCTCGACGAGTTGCGCGCCGCCGTCACCGACCGCACCCGCCTTCTCCTGATCAACACCCCGCACAACCCCACCGGCACGGTTCTCACCCGCGAGGAGCTCACCGCGATCGCCGAACTGGCCGTCGACCGTGACCTGTTGGTCATCACGGACGAGGTCTACGAGCACCTGGTCTTCGACGAAGCCGAGCACATCCCGCTGGCGACCTTCCCGGGCATGCGCGAACGCACGGTCACCATCGGCTCGGCCGGCAAGACCTTCTCCTTCACCGGCTGGAAGGTGGGCTGGGTGACGGCCGCGCCGGAACTGGTCTCGGCGGTCCGCTCGGCGAAACAGTTCCTGACGTACGTGGCGTCCGGCCCCTTCCAGTACGCGATCGCCGAGGCGCTCTCCCTCCCCGACTCCTACTTCGCCGCCTTCCGCGCGGACATGCTGGCCAAGCGGGACCTGCTGGCGGCGGGCCTGACGGACGCGGGCTTCGAGGTCTTCGAGCCGGCCGGCACGTACTTCATCACCACCGACATCCGCCCCCTCGGCACGGAGCTGTCCCACGGGGGCGACGGCTTCGCCTTCTGCCGCGCACTGCCGGAACGCGCCGGCGTCGTAGCCATCCCGAACGCGGTCTTCTACGACCACCGGGAGGAGGGGGCGCCCTTCGTACGGTTCGCGTTCTGCAAGCGGACCGGGGTGCTGGAGGAGGCGGTGAGCCGCCTGAAGTCACTGGCGTGAAGTCACCGGAGTGAGGCAGCCGGCGTGAGGTCGCCAATGTGCGGTGTCACGCCGCCACGCCGAGCGGAGCGAATCCGTACCCGCCCGGCCGCACAACGCTCGCCTATGTCCGTTTCACCCGGCAATGTGCCGGTGTGACCCACGCCAGTACCCTCGCGCGCCACCCCGTCACGGAGCCCGGCCCCCAAGCCCGTACCCACCCCCGCCCCCGCCCCTCCACCGCGGCGGCCCTGGGCGGCGCCCTGGGTCTGTTCGCCGCCGCACGCCTGCTGGGCGTCGCCGCGCTGGCTCTGACGGCCTGGGCGACCGACGGGCACTGGCCGGCGCTCCTGGGCCGCTCCTGGGACTCCCAGTGGTACCTGGGGATCGCGGCGCACGGCTACGGCAGGACCCTGTACTTCCAGCCCGGGGTGGTCCACAGCGACCTGGCGTTCTTCCCGCTCTACCCGGCCCTGGTCCGAGCGGTGACCGCGCTCAGCCCGCTGAGCGGAGTCACGGCGGGCCTGCTCGTGTCCTGGCTCGCGGCGGCGGTCGCGGCCTGCGGTCTCTACGCGCTCGGCAACCGCCTGCACGGCCGCGCGGTGGCCACGGCCCTCGTCCTCCTCTGGGGCCTGCTCCCGCACTCGATCGTCCTGTCCATGGCGTACACGGAACCGGTGCTCACGGCCTTCGCCGCCTGGGCCCTGTACGCGGTGCTGGACGGCCGATGGGTCTGGGCGGGCACACTGGCCGCCCTCGCCGGACTGGCCCGGCCCAATGGATTCGCGGTAGCGGCGGCGGTCCTGGTGACGGCGGCGTACGAGATCTGCCGGACGCGCGGCAAAGTTGTCCACAGCCTGTGGACGGGCGCACTGCTCGCGCCGAGCGGCTGGACCGCGTACGTCCTGTGGGTCGGCCACCGCAAGGGTGACCTGCTGGGCGGCTACTTCGAGGTGCAGCGGCTGTGGGGTTCGAGATTCGACTTCGGCAGAGGCTCGCTCGTCTTCGCCAAACACCTGCTCCTGCGAGGCGACCGCTTCGTGTTCCCGGTGACGCTGATGATCGTGGCGGTCGCGGTGGTTCTGTACGCGCTTCTGTTGGCGGACCGGGCACCACTCCCCCTGCTCGTCTACACGGGGGTACTGCTCCTGATCACATTGGGCGGCTCAGGCTTCTTCGAATCAAAGCCCCGCTTCCTCCTCCCGGCCTTCCCACTCCTCCTCCCCCTCGCCCGAGCACTCGCCCGCACGGCGAGAGCCCGGCCCTGGCACGCGACCGTGGTGGTCGGCGCCCTGGCCGGGCTCTCGTTCGGCTACGGGGCGTATCTCGTGGTGATCGCGAACACGCCGCTGTGAGGACCGGAGAAGCCTTGGAGACCGGAGGCGAGAACTACTCCTCGTCCTCGCCCTTCTCCTCCGCGTCGTTGACCTCCTGCTCAAGGCCGAGCTGCTCGACGAGCCACTTGTCGAACTCGATGGCCGCGCGCACCCAGCTGACCGTCGAGGAGACGAAGTGCTCCAGGCTGACGCCGGTGCCGATCAGCATCTGCGCCTCGCCGATCAGACGGACCGTGCCGTCGTCATGCGTGTGCGTGTACACCTTGGGCCACAGGGTGCGCCGGTTCCAGTCGTCGATGGACTCCAGCAGCAGCGGCTTCTCGTCGATCTGGTGGGGCCGGTCGTAGAACGTCCGCACCGAGAAGACGGCCTGGTCGTCCTCGCCACGGAACATGAAGTACGTACGGAACTGCTCCCACGGCGCCGCGAGGTCTCCCTCGTCGTCGACGACATACTTCAGCTCCATCTGTTCGAGGAGCTGCTTCACGAGGTCCTGATCCGGGACAACGGGGCCCGCCGGCCCTTGGGGCTGCGGCTCGGGCTGGCCCCCGAAGTTCGGAATCGAGGACGGGTCGATGGTCACCGTGAATTTCCCTTCATATGGATGCCGTCATCCTCTCCCATGCGGGGAGGGGGGTGGCAAGCCCGACGGCCGGAAACTCACCACCCCCTGATCAGCGCGTGATCGTCACAGTGTCTTCCCCGTCGCCGGCCCCACGATCAGCCCCTCGCCGAACGTGTCCACCCGTACCGTGTCGCCGTCCTTGATCTCGCCGGAGAGGATCTCCTTGGCGAGGCGGTCGCCGATGGCGGTCTGGACGAGGCGGCGGAGGGGGCGGGCGCCGTACGCCGGGTCGTTGCCCTCTTCCGCGAGCCAGGTCAGGGCGTCCTCGCTGACCTCCAGGGTGAGGCGGCGTTCCGCCAGGCGCTTGGCGAGGCGGTCGATCTGGAGGCGGGCGATGCGGGCCAGTTCGTCCTTGGCGAGGGCCGAGAAGACGACCAGGTCGTCCAGGCGGTTCAGGAACTCCGGCTTGAAGGAGGCCCGGACCACGTCCATGACCTGGGACTTCTTCTCCGCCTCGCTCGTCATCGGGTCCACCAGGAACTGGCTGCCCAGGTTCGAGGTGAGGACCAGGATCACGTTGCGGAAGTCGACCGTGCGGCCCTGGCCGTCGGTGAGGCGGCCGTCGTCCAGTACCTGGAGGAGGATGTCGAAGACCTCCGGGTGCGCCTTCTCCACCTCGTCCAGCAACACCACGCTGTACGGGCGCCGCCGCACCGGTCGCACTCGACGTGCAGGCGGACCCGGTCGGTCCCCGGATAGGGGTTGTGGCAGTACGCGGTCAC
>NZ_JBSFLV010000278.1:0-4427 GCF_053599215.1 Streptomyces sp. NPDC001002
CCGGCGCTCTGGGAGCCGCCCCCGATCCCACGCTCCGGCCCCACTGGCGGGTCCACTTCGTGGTCGCGGACGTCGGGGCGTGCGTCCGGGCCGCCGAACGCCACGGCGGCAGCGTGCTGTCCAAGGGCAGCGACGAGGCCCTGCTGCGCGACCCCGACGGCGCGCTGTTCACAGTGACCTCGCGCCGCGAGCGCTGACCCTCACCCGGCCGTGCGGGCGGGCCGGGTCAGCAGCACCAGGCTGCGCGCCTCGACCGTCATCTCCGTACCCGCCTTGTGCTCCGCCTCGTCGGGCTCGCCCTGGGCCTCAGCAGTGTCGACGAGGGTCGTCCAGCGCTCGCCGTAACTCAGGTCGGGCAGCAGGAACTCCACCGGCTCCCAATGGCTGTTGAGGAGCAGCAAGAAGGAGTCGTCGACCACCGGCCGCCCGGTCGGGTCGGGTTCGGCGATGGCGTCGCCGCTGAGGAAGACGCCGACGGAGTGCGCGTCTGCGCGCTGCCAGTCCTCCTCGGTCATCTCGCGTCCGTCCGGCGCCAGCCACACCAGGTCGGGCAGCGGCTGATCGGGATGCGTCTCGGTCTCGCCGCGGAAGAACCGCCGCCTGCGCAGTACGGGGTGGGCGGCGCGCAGCCCGATGACGTACCGCGTGAAGTCGGCGAGGTCGCGCTGCTCGTCGGTCAACCGCCAGTCGATCCAGGAGACTTCGCTGTCCTGGCAGTAGGCGTTGTTGTTGCCGCGCTGGGTGCGGCCCAGTTCGTCGCCGTGGCAGAGCATGGGGATGCCCTGGGAGAGCAGCAGGGTGGCCAGCAGGTTGCGCTGCTGGCGGGCGCGCAGGTCGAGGACGCCCGGGTCGTCGCTCTCGCCCTCGACACCGCAGTTCCACGAGCGGTTGTCGCTCTCACCGTCCCGATTGCCCTCGCCGTTGGCCTCGTTGTGCTTGTCGTTGTACGACACGAGGTCGCGCAGGGTGAAACCGTCGTGCGCGGTGACGAAGTTGACGCTGGCGCGCGGGCGGCGCCGGCTGTGCTGGTACAGGTCGGAGGAGCCGGTCAGGCGGGAGGCGAACTCGCCGAGCGTGTGCGGCTCGGCGCGCCAGAAGTCCCGCACGGTGTCCCGGTACTTGCCGTTCCACTCCGACCACAGCTGCGGGAAGTTGCCCACCTGGTAGCCGCCCTCCCCCACGTCCCAGGGCTCGGCGATCAGCTTGACGCGGCTGATCACCGGGTCCTGCTGGATGAGGTCGAAGAACGCGGAGAGCCGGTCCACCTCGTGGAACTGCCGGGCCAGGGTGGCCGCGAGGTCGAAGCGGAAGCCGTCGACATGCATCTCGGTGACCCAGTACCGCAGCGAGTCCATGATCAGCTGGAGTACGTAAGGGTGCCGCATCAGCAGGCTGTTGCCGGTCCCGGTGGTGTCGTAGTAGTGGCCCCAGTCGCCGTCCACCAGGCGGTAGTACGAGGCGTTGTCGATGCCCCGGAAGGAGAGGGTGGGGCCCTTCTCGTTGCCCTCGGCGGTGTGGTTGTAGACGACGTCCAGGATCACTTCGAGGCCGGCCGCGTGCAGCGCCTTGACCATCGACTTGAACTCGGTGACCTGCCCGCCCCGACTGCCTTGTGCGGCATAGGAGTTGTGCGGAGCGAAGAAGCCGATGGTGTTGTAGCCCCAGTAGTTGGACAGGCCGCGGTCCTTGAGGACGCCGTCCTGCACGTACTGGTGGACCGGCATCAGCTCCACCGCCGTCACCCCGAGCGAGGTGAGGTGCTCGACGATCGCGGGGTGCGCCAATCCGGCGTAGGTGCCGCGCAGTTCGGCGGGGACCTCGGGGTGGGTGCGGGTCAGACCGCGGACGTGGGCTTCGTAGATCACCGTCTCGGCGTACGACCGGCTCGGCGGGCGGTCGTCGCCCCAGTCGAAGGCCGGGTCCGTGACCACTCCGAGCATGGTGTGCCCGGCACTGTCGGCCGGCGAGGGGCCGTCCGGTGAGCGCTCGAAGAGCGAGGCATGGCTGTCGATCTGGCCGTCCACCGCTCTCGTGTACGGGTCGAGGAGCAGCTTCGCCGGATTGCAGCGGTGGCCCGACTCGGGGTGCCAGGGGCCGTGCACGCGGTAGCCGTAGCGCTGACCCGGGCCGACGCCGGGCAGATAGCAGTGCCAGACGAAGCCGTCGGCCTCGGTGATCTCGACGCGCCGCTCGGTGCCGTCGTCGTCCACGAGGACCAGCTCGACGCGCTCGGCGACCTCGCTGAACAACGCGAAGTTGGTGCCCTTCCCGTCGAACTCGGCGCCCAACGGGTAGGGGCGCCCGCTCCAGACGGGCGCCCCTGCCGTGCGACGGTTCCTCCGGGTCACCGGGCGGCTTCCAGAGGACCGTTCGCCGGCGGAGCCAGGGCCTCGGCGGGCACCTCGCGCGGCACTTGGCGCACCGCGCGAAGACTCGGCGACGGGGCCGTCGGCACCAGGGGGACGCGCCCGCCGGCGCGGGCCCGCTGCGAGAACCAGATGACCCTGCTGCCGGCGTCGGTGGCGCAGCAGCCCCACCCGTCGCTCATCGCGGCGATGCGCCGCAGACAGGACCGCAGTTCCTGGTCCGGGCGCAGCTCACTGTCGTGGTCGCCGATGGCCGTGATCAGATGCTGGCCGTTCCACCACATCTCGATCGAGGTGTTCTTGTCGCTCGCGTGCTCGTCGATGGCCTTCAGCAGCAGCTCGGCGCCACGGCAGACGGGCTCCACCAACGTCTCCAGATCCCAGAGCCGCAAGTGCGCGGCCAGAATCCGCCGAACCTGTCCGACCCGCTCCGGGCCGACTTCCACATCGAGGTGGTAGTAGCAGGGGACTGCGGTCTTCATCGTCGTTCGCTCCTCACCGGCGAAGCTGCGGCTCCGCACCGTCCCCGCGGGACGGGCCCCGAACACGAAGGGTGAGCATTGATCGCTCCTGAGTCACCTCAAGAGTGGGAGAGCTACGCCATTCGTGCAACACGAGCGAACTCCTGAGAGCGCACATAGCCACATACGAGCCACATCTCCGTTAGTTGAAGATCCAACAAGACGCAGAGTCGCCGTCCGTGCACCATGTGTGAAGACATCGATGCCCGCAACGGGCCCGCGCGTGTCCGCGCGCGGCCGCCGCCCGACGGTCGGGAACGCGCGATCGAGCCCGGAAGGTGAACGGCGCCATGCTGCTACCTGCCAAAGCGGAAGTCGCCCGCCAACTGAGGCGGTACCGGATCTGGGAGCGCGCGATGCTCGCGTCCCCCGCCGACCGCACCGTACGGGCCACCTTCGAGGACGCGGGCTACACCTTGTGCGTGCTGCTGGGCAAGCGCTGCGCCCGCGAGGCCGCGGAGGCCGCCGAGCGCTATCTGCGCACGACACTGGTGGCCTACCTCCGGGACCAGGATCTGCGCGTGAGCATGACCGCCCGACACGGACCCCCGGCCGCGGACCTGCCGTCCCCCGCGGGGCGGTAACCGCCCACCGGCGCAGCCTTTCATCCCCCGCCGGGCCTCGGGCCCGGCCCGAGCACGGCGGAGGTGACACCCATGAGCCCGATCCCGGCCATCGGCCGCATCCCGGTACGCGACGTCCGACCGATCGTCGAGTACGGCAGACGCCCGGCGAAAGCGGTGGCCGGCGAGTCGTTCCAGGTGTCGGCCACCGTGTTCCGCGAGGGCCACGACGCGGTCGCCGCGAACGTCGTCCTCACCGACCCGAACGGCCGCCCGGGCCCGTGGACGCCGATGCGCGAACTCACCCCGGGCTCGGACCGCTGGGCCGCCGAGGTGACACCCACCGCCGTCGGCCACTGGACCTATCAGGTCGAGGCGTGGAGCGACCCACTCGCCACCTGGCGGCACCACGCCCGCATCAAGATCCCGGCCGGCATCGACACCGGCCTGGTCCTGGAGGACGGCGCCGCCCTCTTCGAGCGGGCGGCCGCCGGCGTCCCCGAAGGAGCGGCGCGTACGAAGGTGCTCGCGGCGGCGAAGACCCTGCTCGACGACTCACTCCCGGTCGAGGCCCGTTTGGCGGCGGGTCTGACGCCGGAGGTGGACGCGGTCCTGGCCGCACATCCGCTGCGGGAGTTCGTCACCGCCGCCGACCCGCTGCCGTTGCTGGTGGAGCGGGAACGGGCGTTGTACGGCGCCTGGTACGAGTTCTTCCCCCGCTCGGAGGGCACCCCCGAGCAGCCGCACGGCACGTTCCGCACCGCCGCCCGCCGCCTCCCGGAGATCGCGGCGATGGGCTTCGACGTGCTCTACCTGCCGCCGATCCATCCGATCGGGACGACGTTCCGCAAGGGCCGCAACAACACCCTCTCCGCCGGCCCGGAGGACGTGGGTGTGCCGTGGGCGATCGGTTCGCCGGAGGGCGGGCACGACGCGGTGCACCCGCAGTTGGGCACGATCGAGGACTTCGCCTGGTT
>NZ_JBSFLV010000279.1:0-4303 GCF_053599215.1 Streptomyces sp. NPDC001002
AGGTCGAGGCACTGCTGGCCGCACACCCGGGTGTCGCGCAGGCCGCAGTCGTCGTTCGTGAGGATGTCCCGGGCGACAAGCGCCTGTTGGCCTATCTCGTGGCTGCCGAGGGTGCCGACGGTTTGGCGGAGTCGGCGAGCGCGTACGTCGCCGAGCGGTTGCCGGGTTACATGGTGCCGTCGGCGGTGCTGGTCCTGGACGAACTCCCGTTGACGGTCAACGGGAAGCTGGACCGTGCCGCTCTGCCTGCCCCGGAGTTGACGCACGTTTCCGGTCGGGCGCCGGTGACGGTGCAGGAGGAGTTGCTGTGCCGGGCCTTCGCCGAGGTCCTCGGCCTGCCGTCGGTGGGCGTGGACGACGACTTCTTCGCACTGGGCGGGCATTCGCTGCTGGCGGTGTCGCTGGTGGAGTGGCTGCGGCAGCGGGGCGTCGCGGTGTCGGTGCGCGCCCTGTTCGTGACACCCACGCCGGCCGGTCTTGCGGCGGTCGCCGGCCCGGAGCAGGTCGTGGTCCCGGACAACCGCATCCCGGAGGGTGCGGAGCACCTCACGCCCGACATGCTGCCGCTGGTCGATCTGGACGAGACGGAGCTCGCACGGATCGTCGAGGCCGTGCCGGGCGGAGCGGCCAACTTGGCGGACATCTACCCGCTGGCCCCGCTCCAAGAGGGCATCTTCTTCCACCACTTGATGGCCGACCACGACGCCGCGGACGTGTACGCGACCCCGACCACGCTGCGTTTCGACACGCGTGACCGGCTCGACGCCTTCCTGGCAGCCTTGCGCGGCGTACTGGCACGACACGACGTGTACCGCACGGCGATCATGTGGGCGGGGCTGCGCGAACCGGTGCAGGTCGTGGTCCGCCATGCCGAACTCCCGGTGCACGAAGTGACGTTGGACCCCGAGGGGCCCGACGCGGCCGAGCAGCTGTCGGCTGCGAGCCGGGGACGGCTGGAGCTGGATCGCGCCCCGTTGATGTCGGTGCACGTCGCCGGCGAGCAGGGCGCCGACGGCCGGTGGCTGGCGCTGCTGCGGATCCACCACCTGGTCCAGGATCACACGGCACTCGAAACACTCCTCGGCGAACTGCAGGCCTTCCTGAGCGACCGGGCCGACGAGCTGCCGGAGCCGCTGCCGTTCCGCCGGTTCGTGGCACAGGCGCGACTCGGTGTGTCCCGCGAGGAGCACGAGCGGTACTTCGCCGACCTCCTCGGGGACGTCACGGAGACCACCGCGCCGTACGGACTGACCGATGTGCACAGCGGCGACAAGCCCGTCGGTCATGCCCAACTCCCGTTGGACGGCGACCTGGTGGACCGCCTGCGCGAGGTGGCCCGGACCCAGGGCGTCAGTCCGGCCACCGTCTTCCACCTCGCGTGGGCACGGGTGCTGGCCGCGGTGACCGGACGCGACGACGTCGTCTTCGGCACCGTGCTGTTCGGGCGCATGAACGCCGGCGCCGGCGCCGACCGGGTGCCCGGCCTCTTCATGAACACCCTGCCGCTACGAGTACGCGTCGCCGGACAGGGCGTGGCGGACGCACTGGCCGACCTGCGCCATCAACTGGCCGACCTGTTGGTGCACGAGCACGCCCCGCTCACGGTCGCCCAGGCAGCCGCCGGCGTGCCGGGCGGCAGCCCCCTGTTCACGTCGATCTTCAACTACCGGCACAACCAGCGCGACATCCGCAGGTCCGGCACCGGCCTCGACGGCATCGACGTGGTCGAGTCGAAGGTGCGCACCAACTATCCCCTGAACGTGGCGATCAACCACGGCCCGTCCGGCTTCGACGTGGCCGTCGACGCGGCGACCCCCGCCGACCCGGCGAAGGTGGCCAACCTCCTCGTCACCTGCCTGGACGAACTCGTCACCGCGCTGACCGATGCACCGGGCACCGCGCTGGCCACGATCGACGTGCTCACGGAGGACGAACGGCAGCGGATCCTGACCCAGGGACGGGCGTCAACATCCTTGTCCCCCGTGGGACTTGTGCCCGATCTGATCACGGCCCAGGCCACCCGCACCCCGGACGCGGTGGCGGTGGTGTGCGACGGGACCGAGGTGTCGTACGCCGAACTCGAGGAGCGCGCCGACCGCCTCGCGCACTTGCTGCGCCGCTCCGGTGTCGGACCGGGGTCCGTGGTCGGGCTCTGCCTGCCCCGGGGCGCCGACGTGATGACGGCGATCCTCGCAGTCTGGAGAACCGGCGCCGCCTATCTCCCACTCGACCCCGAACTCCCCGTCGAACGACGAGAGTTCATGCTGTCCGACAGCGGGGCCCTGGTCGTCGTAGGCACCGACGAACTACTCGCGGACCTCCCCGCGGGAGGTCTGCGCACCCTCGCCCTCGACGACCCTACGGTCGCACGACAACTCGCCGCGCAGCCCGAGGACGACAGGGCGCGGTCCGCCCTCGATCCGCGTGGCCTCGCCTACGTCGTCTACACCTCAGGTTCAACCGGTCGCCCGAAGGGCGTAGCCGTCACCCACGGCGGACTCGCCAACTACGTGACGTCGGCCCCCGCACGGATCGGATTCGGCGAACCCGGCGGACGCTACGCACTGCTCCAGGCACAGGCCACCGACCTGGGCAACACGGTGGTGTTCGCGAGCCTGATCTCGGGCGGCCAACTGCACGTCCTGGACGCTCGGTCGGTGACCGACCCGCACGCGGTGACGGACTACCTGGCGGAACACCGCATCGACTTCATGAAGGTGGTCCCGTCCCACCTGGCCGCCCTCGGTACGGCGGCCGACCTGGCAGACCTGATCCCGGCCCAGTCACTCGTACTGGGTGGCGAGGCCGCCCAACCGGCTTGGGTGGCCGACCTGTTGAGGGCAGCGGGCGAACGACCCGTCTTCAACCACTACGGCCCGACAGAGACCACGATCGGCGTACTCACCGCTCGCCTGGACCCCACGACGACCGCCCAGGGAGTGGTGCCGCTGGGCACCCCGATCGGCAACACGAGCGTCTTCGTCCTGGACGGTGGGTTGCGTCCGGTGCCGGTGGGTGTGACGGGTGAGTTGTATGTCGCGGGTGCGGGGTTGGCGCGTGGTTATCTCGGCCGTCCTGGTTTGACGGCGGAGCGTTTTGTGGGGTGCCCGTTCGGTCTGGCGGGCGAGCGGATGTACCGGACCGGGGACTTGGTGCGGTGGACGGCGGACGGCCAGCTGGTCTTCGCGGGGCGTGCGGACGAGCAGGTGAAGATCCGCGGCTTCCGGGTCGAACCGGGCGAGGTGCAGACAGTCGTCGCCGCGCACTCGGACGTTGCACAGGCCGCAGTGACAGTCCGCGAGGACACACCGGGGGACGGACGACTGATCGCCTACGTCGTCCCGGTCTCACCGGAGCATGCCGAGCAACTGCCGGAAACCGTACGGGAGTACGCCGGTCAACACCTCGCCGCCCACATGGTGCCGTCGGCGGTGCTGGTCCTGGACGAACTCCCGCTGACGGCCAGCGGGAAACTGGACCGCGCGGCCCTGCCCGCCCCGGAGTACACCGCCGAACCCGGCCGGGCTCCGGCGACGGCACAGGAGGAGTTGCTGTGCCGGGCGTTCGCCGAGGTCCTCGGCCTGCCGTCGGTGGGCGTGGACGACGACTTCTTCGCGCTGGGCGGCCATTCGCTGCTCGCAGTGTCGCTGGTGGAGTGGCTACGGCAGCGGGGCGTCGCGGTGTCGGTGCGAGCCCTCTTCGAAACGGCGACACCGGCAGGGCTGGCCGGGGCGGGTGGCCCGGGCCGGGTGGAGGTGCCCGCGGTCCTGATCCCGGACGGTGCGGAGCACCTCACCCCCGACATGCTGCCCTTGGTCGATCTGGACGAGGAGGAGATCGCACGGGTGGTGGCCGCCGTGCCGGGCGGCGCGGCCAACGTCGCGGACATCTACCCGCTGGCCCCCCTCCAGGAAGGCATCCTCTTCCACCACCTGATGGCCGACCGGAACGGCACGGACGTCTACGTCCTGCCGGCCGTCCTCGGCTTCGACACGCGCCGGCGGTTGGACGACTTCCTGCGGGCGTTGCAATGGGTCGTGGACCGGCATGACGTCTATCGGACCGGTGTGGTGTGGGAGGGCCTGCGCGAGCCGGTGCAGGTCGTCGCCCGCCACGCCGAACTCAGCGTGTCCGAGGTCGAGTTGGACGACGAGGCGGAGCCGGCCGAACAGCTGCGAGCTGCCGCCGGTGGGTGGATGGACCTGAATCGTGCGCCGTTGCTGGATGTGCATGTGGCGGCGGAGCCGGGTGGTGCGGGTGGTCGGTGGCTGGCGCTGCTGCGGATTCACCACCTGGTGCAGGA
>NZ_JBSFLV010000280.1:0-4209 GCF_053599215.1 Streptomyces sp. NPDC001002
GGCTGGTGTCCGAGGGGGGACTTGAACCCCCACGCCCGTTAAAGGGCACTAGCACCTCAAGCTAGCGCGTCTGCCATTCCGCCACCCGGACAAGGTGTCTGTCGCGCGGGACTGGCCGCAGCGACGGAGGAAACATTACCAGGCTTTCGAGGGTGCCCGATCACCCCCCTGACCAGCCCCTGACCGGCCCCCGGCCGCTCCCGCCGGTGTGTGAACCGCGTGTGACGGGCGCCGCCCGGCCTTGGGCCGCGACCCCGTGGAGAGGGAGGATGAGGGGAACCACCAGCAGTGACAGCGGGAGGAAGCAGCGTGAGCGAGACGGACACGGCCAGGGTCGTCACCGGCGAGGACGAGGTCGTGGACCTCTGCCGTGAGCTGATCCAGATCGACACCAGCAACTACGGCGACCACTCGGGACCGGGGGAGCGCAAGGCGGCCGAGTACGTCGCCGAGAAGCTCGCCGAGGTCGGTCTCGACCCGCAGATCTTCGAGTCGCACCCGGGGCGGGCCTCCACCGTGGCCCGGATCGAGGGCGCGGACCCGTCCAGGCCCGCCCTGCTGATCCACGGCCACCTCGACGTCGTCCCGGCCAACGCGGCCGACTGGACCCACCACCCCTTCGCCGGCGAGGTCACCGACGGGTGCGTGTGGGGGCGCGGCGCCGTCGACATGAAGGACATGGACGCGATGACCCTCGCGGTCGTCCGCGACCGGCTGCGCAGCGGCCGCAAGCCCCCGCGCGACATCGTCCTCGCGTTCCTCGCGGACGAGGAGGCGGGCGGTACGTACGGGGCGCGCCACCTCGTCGACAAGCACCCGCACCTCTTCGAGGGCGTCACCGAGGGCATCAGCGAGGTCGGCGGCTTCTCCTTCACCGTCAGCGAGGAGCGCCGGCTCTATCTGATCCAGACGGCCGAGAAGGGCATGCACTGGCTGAAGCTGACCGTGGCCGGAACCGCCGGGCACGGCTCGATGATCCACCGCGACAACGCGATCACCGAACTGTCGGAGGCGGTCGCGCGGGTCGGCCGGCACAAGTTCCCGGTACGGGTCACCAAGACGACCCGGGCGTTCCTCGACGAACTCGGCGACGCGCTCGGCACCCAACTCGACCCGGAGGACATGGAGTCGACGCTCGCCCGGCTCGGCGGCATCGCCAAGCTCATCGGCGCGACCCTGAGCAACACCGCCAACCCCACGCAGCTGAACGCCGGTTACAAGGTGAACGTCATTCCGGGCGAGGCCACCGCGAACGTCGACGGGCGTTTCCTGCCCGGATTCGAGGAGGAATTCCTCGCGGATCTCGACAAGTTGCTCGGACCGAACGTCCGGCGCGAGGACGTGCATTCGGACAAGGCCCTGGAGACCGATTTCGACGGCGCCCTCGTCGCCGCGATGCAGTCCTCCCTGCTCGCCGAGGACCCCACCGCGAAGGCGGTCCCGTACATGCTCTCGGGCGGCACGGACGCCAAGTCCTTCGACGACCTGGGCATCCGCGGCTTCGGCTTCGCGCCGCTCAAGCTGCCCCCGGAGCTGGACTTCGCCGGGATGTTCCACGGCGTGGACGAGCGGGTGCCGGTGGACGGGCTCAAGTTCGGCGTGCGCGTACTGGATCGGTTCATCGACGCGTCGTGAAACACCGTGTGCCGCAGGTTGACGCCGGAATTCGGCAGCGCGTACGGAGACGACTGAGACGGGTGAATGTGCTCATAAGCTCGTAGCTCCATTACTCCCTCCTCGTTACAGGTGATGCGATCCGCTACTTGGGATCGCATTGCCAACAAGGAGGAATAATGATCAAGAAGGTCGTCGCCGCTGCGGCTGCCACTGGTGGTCTGGTTCTCGCGGGTGCGGGCCTGGCCGTCGCCGACTCGGGTGCCCAGGGTGCTGCCGTGCACTCCCCGGGCGTTCTGTCCGGCAACGTCGTTCAGGTTCCGGTGCACATCCCGGTGAACGTCTGCGGCAACACGGTCTCCGTGATCGGGCTGCTGAACCCCGCCTTCGGCAACACCTGCATCAACAAGTGACGTCGACCCCCTGAGGGTCGTGCACGCCGGTCGGCTCCGGAGCGCGCGCCATGCGCTCCGGGGCCGACCGGTCTTTTTCGGACAAGGTCGACGGCAAGCTCGAAGGCAGGGATTCAGCAATGCGACAGGTCACCCGCAAGGGCCTGATGACCGTGGCGGCCGCGACCGGTGTGATCGCCGCGGCCGGCAGTGGGTACGCCCACGCGGACTCCGGCGCCACCGGCTCGAGTTCGGACTCGCCCGGCGTGCTGTCGGGCAACACGGTGCAGGCACCGGTGCACGTGCCGGTCAACGCCTGCGGCAACACGGTCAACGTCGTCGGGGTCCTGAACCCGGCGGTGGGCAACAAGTGCGCCAACCGGGGCGGCGGCAGCGGCTCTTCGGGCGGCTACGGCGACTCGGGCGGTCACGGCGGTCATGGCGGGCACGGCGGTCATGGGGGTCAGGGCGGACACGGAGGCTCCGGCGGACACGGAGGCTCAGGGGGCTCGCACGCCGGCGGACACACCGGCGGTTCGCCCGGCGTGGGTTCCGGCAACACGGTCCAGGCACCGGTGGACGTGCCGGTGAACGTCTGCGGGAACAGCGTCGACGTCGTGGGCGTCGGCAACCCGGCCTTCGGCAACTCCTGCGACAACGACGGCTACGGAGGCGGCGGCCACCACGGCACGCTTCCGGGGGGTCATCACGGCGGGGGCCACGAGGGTGGAGGCCACCACGGCGGGGGCCATCACGGCGGCGGTCACCACGGTGGGGGACACCACGGCGGCGGTCACCACACGCCTCCGACCGGAACGCCCGGTCAGCCCGGGAACCCCGGCACACCTGGGACCCCTGGGACTCCGGGTCACCCCGGCACTCCCGGTCACCCCGGCACCGGCACCCCGAGCACCCCGCCCGCGGCGGGCCACGGGACGCCGGGCGGCTCTTCCTACGTCAACCAGCCGGGCGGCCAGTCGGTCACCCAGCCGACCGGTGCCGCGCAGCTCGCGCACACCGGCAGCGAGCTGCCGCTGGGCCTCGCCCTCCCGGTGGGCGCCGGAGCGCTGCTCGCCGGCGCGGTCATGTACCGCAAGGCACGTGCGTCGGCGTAGAACCGCCCTCATGAACGCACTACGGAGCGGGCCCCGTCGCGGCGGGGCCCGCTCCGTCTCGTCTCCGTCTCAGCTCACCACGTGGCGCGTACCTGGCGGATGATCCGCCGGCGCAACCGCACCCTGCGGCTGCCGTCGCGCAGCAGACTCAGGCGGTCCAACTCCCAGTGTCCGTACTCGGCATGGTCCGTCAGCAGGCGAGTGGCGTCCTTGCGGGAAACCCCGCGAGGTACGTACACGTCGACAAATTCGTATTCCGGCATCGCATCTATTGTGCGGGCTGGGGCCCGGTACGGATAGCGTCTGCACTATGTCTGATGCTGCGCAGCCCACCGCTGCCGAGGTACGAGCCGCCGCCGAGGCGGTCAAGACCGCGCTCGACCGCCACCTGGCCGCGGTCGAACGCCGGTCCGGGGAGGACGACCCGGCCGTCTACGAGGCGTTCAACCAGCTGGCGACGGCCGCCGAGGCGTACGACGAGCTGCTCTACGACCGCTATGACGAGGTCACACCGTTCGAGATCCCCGGTGCGGAGGACGCGCTGCCGCCGTACACGGGTCCCGAGGAACCCAATGCCCTCAGTGTGCTGATCCGGCGCGACTACGCCGTGGTGGAGCCGCAGCGGCTGCTGGCGCAGGCGCAGCGGGTCGAGGCGGCGGACGAGGACAGCATCGGGGTGGAGGCCTCGGGCACGGTGAACGGCGCGCTGGGCATCCTGTTCGGCGAGTTCGAGCCGGACGAGATCGCCTCCCGGCACAAGGAGTTCGGCCTGGAGGAGGGTGACTCCACGCTCTGGGTGACGGCGGCGGACGAGGCGCCCGAGGCCGGCGAGTGGCTGGAATCGCCCTTCGAGCAAGTGGATCCGCAGCGGGTGGTCTGCCGCTTCGACGTCAGCGCCGTCTTCGACGACGAGATCGACGGCATCGGCGGGCACGGCGTGGACGACGAAGATCTCGACGAGCTGGACGCCGAGCTCGAAACGGACGAGGACCTGGAACCGCTGGACGCGGAGCCCGACGTAAGACGCTGACGGCACGGCCGGTCGTGAGACGACGGCGGCGGTCCCGGGGCGAGTTGGTGCCCGGGGC
>NZ_JBSFLV010000281.1:0-4059 GCF_053599215.1 Streptomyces sp. NPDC001002
CCCGGTCCTTGGCGGCGTCCAGCGCGGCCATCATCCGGACCACCTGGTCGACGTAGGGCTCACCCCACGACGGCCGGAACGGGTTGACGAGGTGCACTGGTACTCCTTGACCGCGCCCCACACGTTGTTCCCGTACTTCGTGAAGTAGGGCGTGGGGTCGACCGTCACGAGCGCCTTCTTCACGTTCTCGACGATGTCGTCCACGTACTGCTGGTACACGACCATGTCCTGGCGGGAGCCCAGCCTGCCGATGTGACCGCCGACGAAGTGCTTCCACGGATAGCTCATGGCCTTGGCGGGGGCGGCGATGGAGCCGGGGACGTCCTCGTTGAGGTTGAAGCTGTCGAAGGGGACCCAGCCGGGCAGCAGGACGTCGACGAGCATGAGGGTGTGGTGGTTCGGCAGGTGGATGTAGACGTTGTCGGGGGTGTGGTTCGTGCCGTGCCAGGCCAGTTCGACGCGCTCCCCGCCGACGCGCAGTGTGTACCGCCTGTCGAAGGTGATGTCGGGCACCGGCCGGGTCGGGTCGTTGTCGCGGGCCAGAAGTGCCTTGCCCTCTGAGTGACCGATCCGCACCACGTGCCGGCCGAACAGCGACGAGGCACCGAGGTGGTCGGCGTGGTGGTGGGAGTAGACGAGGTGGGTCACTCTGTTGGAGACGCCGTTGGCGGCGGCGATCTCGTCGATGGCCCGCTGGATGTTGTGCCCGATGGACGGCGGCGCGTCGAACAGCACGACCCCCTCACGGGTCGTCAGGAACGCGGCCTGGTAGGTGCCGTCGGTGACCCAGTACAGGTTCTTCTCGATCCGACCGACGTAGTAGCCCTGCGCGTTGACGGCGGGCCCGAGCGCGGACGGCGGTATCGGCGCGTAGTCGGGCAGCGTGGCCGCGGACGCCTGACCGGCGAGCGCGCCGTCGGCCAGCACGGCGACCGTGGGCACGGTCGCCAGCGCCGCGCTCCGGGCGAGGAACGAGCGGCGGTTCGTCGATGACATGGTGATCCCCTTCGGACAGTCGTGACGTACGTGACGTGGACGGGGTGAATGACGCGGGGGAGTACGAGGGTTGGCGTACGGGGTGTGGTGGCGTGCGTGACGTACGGGGCGTGCGTGGCGTCGGACGCGTCCCGGCTACGCGCCGTAGGCCGGCACGATCGCGCCGCCGATGTCGGTCGCGAGGTCGCCGACGAGGAAGGCGATGATGTTCGCGATCGACTCCGGCGACACGGCGTGGGCCAGTGCCTCCGGAGGGAACTCGGCCTGGTTCTTAGGGGTGTTGATGAGCTGCGGCGCCACCGCGTTCACGCGAATGCCGTGCGGGCGCAGCTCCAGGTCGAGAACGCGGACGAGGTGGTTGAGCGCCGCCTTGCCGAGGCTGTAGGCGGCCATGCCCGCGGTCGGCTCGGTCGCCGGCCGGGAGGACACGTGCACGATGGCGCCCCCGCCGCGCCCGCGCATGTACGGCGCCACCGCCTGGCTCAGCCACAGCGCGGCGCCGAGGTTGACGTCGAACGTGAGCCGAAGATCCTCGGGTGTCACGGCGAGCGCCTCTCCCGGGCGGAACACGCCGAGGGTGTTCACCAGCGCTTCGGGAGGCCCGGACTCGGCGGCGATCCGGTCGATGACGCTCCTGGCCAGGGTTGGATCGGTCGCGTCGACCACCTCCCGGCGGATGACGTCGGGCAGTCCCTCCAGGGTCTTCTCCGTACGGTCGACCGCGGTCACGGCATATCCGGCGTCCGCGAGTACCACCGCCGTGGCCAGCCCCAGGCCTCCGCCCGCACCGACCACCACCGCCACACGCTCGCTCATGAGTCCGTCTCCTCGCTGGGCGTCGCCTTCTGGCCGTTGCCCAGGTTCGCCGCGGGAGAGGTGAGCGGTCCTCACCGGATTCCGGTGATCTCACGGACGCGAGCGCCCGGTGCGACGCGCTCGTTCAGTGGTCCTGCCGCGGGTCCAGCACCCGGTGCAGGCCCGGCTCGATGTCCGGCGCGCTGATCGCACCGTAGCCGAGGACGAGGCCCGGTCGCGCGGAGCGGTTCGCGGCGACCTCCGCCAGCGTGTGGACCGCCACGCCGGACGCGCGGGCTTGGCGGGCCCGGGCCACCAGGGCGTCGGGGTCGGCGAGTTGACCCCGGGTGAAGGCGGTCACGTGCAGGCCCGCGGCGGACGGCACCAGCTCGACCAGGTCCGCGAAGTGGCCGGTGAGCGTGCGGGTGACGGCCTGGTGCCGGGTCGCGTAGACCTGCTGCATCCTGCGGATGTGCCGGGCCAGCCGCCCGTCGTCGACGAAACGGGCGAGCGCCGCCTGCGTGGGGACCGCGGTGTGCCAGTCGGCGGTGTACTTGGCGGTGCGCAGTGCCGTGCGCAGGGAGGCGGGCGCCACCAGGAAACCGACGCGCAGGGAGGGCAGCATCACCTTGGAGAACGACCCCACATAGATCACGTGTCCGTCCCGGTCCAGACTGTGCAACGTCTCGACCGGCCGCCCGCCGAACCGGAACTCGCTGTCGTAGTCGTCCTCGATCACCGCCGCACCGTGCCGTCGAGCCCACCGCAGCAACGCAGTTCGGCGCCGCAGCGACATCGGCATGCCGAGCGGGAACTGGTGGGCGGGCGTGACGTACACGGCACGGGTGTCCGCCGGCAGGGCGTCCACGACCAGACCTTCCTCGTCCACGGGTACACCCGTGACCTCGGCACCCTGCGCCAGGAACGGCAACCGGGCCGGTGGATAGCCGGGTTCTTCCACGGCCACCCGATCCCCCGGTTCGAGCAGCACCCGCCCGATCAGATCCAGGGCCTGCTGCGTGCCGGTGGTCACCAACACACCGTCCGGTTCGGCCCGTACACCACGGGAGAGCCCGATGTGCCGGGCGAGCGCGGCCCGCAGTCCGGCGTGCCCGGCCGGATCGCTGTAACCGGCCGACCCGGCCGCGGACAGGCGCAGTTCCTGGGCGATCAGGGGCCGCCAGGCTTCGTACGGGAAGAGCCGGGCGTCAGGGAGGCCGACCCGGAAGTCATGGGCCGCCGCGGTCGGTCCCGTGGTCGGTGGGATCGACCAGGGCGACAGGCCCGACCACAGGGCACGCGGGCGCAGTCCCGGGCCGGTGGGTTCAACGGCGGTCTCGGCTGCGCCCGTTGGCAGTCCGGCCGTCCGCACATAGGTCCCGGAGCCGACCCTGCTGTCCGCGTAGCCCTCGGCGACGAGGCGGTCGTAGGCGACGCCGACGGTGTTGCGCGCCACGGCAAGGCGGCGGCTCAACTCCCGTGTCGGAGGCAGCGGTTCGCCGGGCCGCAGCAGTCCGTCGTGGATCGCGGCACGCAGTTGGCGATAGATCTGACCGGACAGGTCACGCTGCCCGTCGAGCCTGACGTGCACGTCCATCTCGGGCATCCGCTCCCGGGGTTGGGCTGTCGCCGGCCATCGGCCCGCCAATTGGCTCAATCGGTTGATGACTTATTGGCTCTGGAGCTGAGCCTCTGGCGATTTTACGCTCCGACCATGGACATTCGACGACTGGACCGCCAAGCACTGTCACTCACAGGGGAGTTGGTCTCCCAGGTGAAGACCGATCACCTGAGGCTGGCGACGCCGTGCCCGGACTGGACCCTGTACGGCCTGCTGCGCCATCTGGTCTGCCAGAACGAGGGATTCGCCGCCTCCGCGCGCGGCGCGGGCGAGCCGTGGGCCGTGTGGCGCGACGGCGACCTAGGTGACGATCCGGCGGGGGCGTACGAGGCGTCGGCGGAGGAGGTCACGGCGGCGTTCGCCGAACTCGACGTGCTGGAGCGGCGGTTCGCGCTGCCGGAGGTGGGCGAGGGCTTCGTCGTGCCCGGACGGCTGGCGCTCGGCTTCCACCTGCTCGACTACGTGGTGCACGCGTGGGACATCGCGGTGACGATCGGCGCCCCGTGGGAGCCCGCCGCCGAACTCACCGCCGCCGCGCTGGACATCGCAACGCTGGTCCCGGACGAGGGCCGCGGCCCCGGAGCCGCGTTCCGCCGCCGGCTCCCCGTCCCGGACGACGCCGAGCAGGGCGACCGCTTGCTCGCCCT
>NZ_JBSFLV010000282.1:0-4052 GCF_053599215.1 Streptomyces sp. NPDC001002
TGGAGAAGGGCTCCTTCGACACCCTGGAGAAGGCCAAGGTCACCACGGCCGGCTCCGGCGAGTCCTACACCGTCAACGACTCCGCCAAGGTCGTCTGCGGCAACGTGAAGACCGCCAACGCCAACGTCTACATCATCGACACCGTCCTGATGCCCACCAGCTGACGAGGCGCCGGAATTCTTTCCGGGTTCCGCGTCACAGACATCGCCGGGCCGGGTCTGACGGAGTGAGAGCAACTGTTCAGGCAGGCAGAGCAGAAGGGACGTGCCATGACCACGCAGACCGCACCGGCCGCCAAGGACGTGTCCATTCCCCGGACGGACAAGGAGCCGCGGACGACGGCCGTGTCCGGCGGTGTCACCGGAGTCGACCAGCCCGCCCCCGACCGCGGCCGGACGTCGATCGCCGACGTCGTCGTCGTGAAGGTGGCGGGCATCGCGGCCCGGGAGATCCCGGGCGTGTACGACATGGGCGGCGGGCTGTCGCGCACCATCGGCGCCGTACGCGACCGGGTGCCCGGCGGTCGGCCGAACGTGGGCCGCGGCGTCAAGGTCGAGGTCGGTGAACGTCAGACGGCCGTCGATCTGGACCTCGTCGTCGAGTACGGCGTGCCGATCGCGGAGGTCGCCCGCGAGGTGCGGGAGAACGTCATCTCCGCCGTGGAGCGCGTCACCAGCCTCGATGTCGTGGAGGTCAACGTCACCGTCAACGACGTGCACCTGCCCGAGGACGACGCTGAGGCGCACGGGACGGACTCCCGGGTGGAGTGAAGGGTCCGTCTCGTCACCGGTTCGGGCAGCCACGCAGCAGGGAGGACGCAGTGAACAGATCAATCGTGGGGATGGCCGCGGGAATGGCGCTGGCCTTCGCCGGCTTCTTCGGCGGCTTCGGGGCGTTCCTGCTGGTGGCCGCCCTGGGGGCGCTGGGGTGGGTGGTGGGACGCTGGTTCGACGGCGGGGGCCGCGTCCAGGATCTGCGGGACGCGTACGAGCGGAGCCGTCGATGACCACGCCGGCGTTGCGCGGCACAACGACCGTCTCGGACAAGGCAGTTCGCAGAATCGCCGAGCGCGCGGCCGTCGAGGCGCTCCCGGACCGGGGAGCCTCGGCACCCAAGGGAGCCGTCTCGGTGCACGGCCGCCGGGCCGACGTGGCCCTCGACGTGACGGTGTCCTATCCGCAGGCCCTGCCCGAGGCCGTACGCCGGGTCCAGGAGCATGTCGCCTCCCGCACAGGCCAGTTGACCGGGCTGGACGTCACGCGGCCCCGGATCGGCGTCACCGCGCTGCCTCCGTCGAAGGCGGTCGACGCGACCGCGGAACGGGATGAGCTCCCCGAGGCGACGGACAGTGACCGCACCCCGCTGCGGTGGTGGTCGCAGCGCCGACTGCCCATGGCCCTGCTCACGTTGGTGCTCGCCGTGGTCTCCGGCGCCCTGGCGTGCGACCTGATCCTGGTGCACACCGCGCACCGCCCGGCCGCCGACTGGCGCACCGGTGCCGTGCACTGGCTGTCGCACCACGGTCCCGGCGATACGTCCGTTGCCGTCGCCGCGGGTGCGATCGCCGCGCTCGGCGCGCTGATGATCGTCCTGGCGCTCTCCCCTGGGCGGCGCGGCCTGCTCCCCATCGCCTCGACACCACGCGTGCGTGCGGCGATCGACCGTTCCGCGATCGCACTCCTTGTCCGGGACGCGGTGGGCGCGACGGCGGGGATCGGCCGGGTGAGGGTTCGGGTGGGCCGTCGCCGCGTCACCGTTCGGACCGATCTGGCCTTCGGAGACCGGGCGACCGCGCGGAACGAGGTGACGGCCGCCGCCCAAAGGGTCCTCGACGGCTGCGAGTTGGGCCGTGCACCGCGGTTGAGGGTCTCGGTGCGGGCCGAGGACACCTGGGATCCGGAGCCGGACGTCCGGGGCGGTGTGGACGAGCCTCCGCCAGCCACCGAACCCGCCGGCAGCGTGCCGAGGGTTCCGGAAGGGGCGAACCTCTGATGCAGCGTTCACGGACGGTCCTCAACCGCACCGTCCTTGCCCTCGTCGGCCTTCTCCTGTTCCTCGGCGGCACGACCCTGGCGGTCACCTCCATCGCGTGGGCATCGCGCCTGCCGACGTGGTGGCCCCAACTCGCCCCGCACGCCGTGTTCCTGGACTCCGGGGACCTCGCAGAGCTTCGCACGCACGGCTGGTGGACGCCCACCGTCATGGCGGCCTCGATCGCGGCGACCGTCCTGTTCGCGCTGTGGTGTGCCCGGCAACTGCGCGGCGGCACGCGTCCGTTCGTGCCGCTGTCCACGCCGGGCAGCGGGCTGCGGACCCGCGCGCTTGAGGATGCCCTGACCTGGCAGGCGGTGGCGATCGACGGGGTCGGAGCCTGTCGCACCCGCGTCCTCACCCGGAGCAAGCGCCTCGACGTACGCATGCGGGTGTGGCTCCGACCGGACGTCACGCCGACTGCCGTCCTGCCGGCGCTCACCGCGCTCGCGGCCCGGACGGAGGGCACCATGCCGCCGTACACCGTCCGAACCCATGTCCGCTTCACCGCACGTGCGCACGGCAGCCCGAGGGTCCGCTGAGCACCGGTTGCGCGGCCCTCCGGCCGGTCCTCTCCGCCTGCCTCTTCGGCCGAAGTCGGCCTACCCCCGCCGGGCGTGGCTGGGCACACTGACCGGACCACAACAGGCAGGCACAGCAGGCCCGTTGATCCTTCGGGCGTGCTCCGGCCTGATCCACCGACCTCGGGGAGACCGGCTGATGAGAGCACGCCGTACCACCATCGGGCGTTCACGACTGATCGCCTCGGTGCTGAGCCTGCTCGTCGTGACCGCCCTCGCGGTGTCCGACACCGGTGCCTCCGCGGCGCCGACGGTCGGCGCCGCGTCGTCCGCCGCCTCGGTGACCGGCGCGACCTCCGCCGTCCAGTCCCTGGGAATCGCCGGGACGAGCTGGGCCGTCGACGAGGGCACCGGGAAGCTGCGGGTGCTCGCCGACGCCACGGTCTCGGACTCCGACCTGGTCAGGCTGCGCGGGGCGGCCCGGCAGTTCGCGGGTGCCGTCTCCCTCGGCCGACTCGACGGCTCACTGCGCACCCTCCTGTCGGGCGGCGACGGCATCTACGCCTCCCTCTATCGCTGCTCGGCCGGGGTCAACGTACAGAGCGGCTCCCAGTACTACTTCGTCACCGCGGGCCACTGCACCGAGGGCGTGTCCACCTGGTACACCACCTCCGGCATGACCACGGCGATCGGCAGCACCGTCTTCACCAGCTTCCCCAGCGACGACTTCGGTGTCGTCCGGTACACCAACTCGACCGTCCCCCACCCCGGCACCATCGGATCCGTCGACATCACCGGGACGGCGACCGCGTACCCCGGCCAGAGCGTCTGCCGTCGGGGAGCGGCCACCGGTGTGCGGTGCGGCGTGGTCGCCGCGCTGAACGCGAGCGTCAACTACGGGAACGGAGATGTCGTCCACGGCCTGATCCAGACCAATATCTGCGCCGAGCCGGGCGACAGCGGCGGTCCGCTCTACGCCGGCGACAAGGTCATCGGCATCCTCTCCGGAGGCTCCGGGAACTGCACCACGGGCGGGACCACGTACTACCAGCCGATCCAGGAGGTGCTCAACGCCGTCGGGTTGTCCGTCTACTGATGGTGTTCGTGGGGCGCCGGCCGGGGTCGAGGTCGCCGTCCTCGCGCCGCGCCTCGGCGGTGGGACGCCGAGGCGGCCCTATCGCACGTACCCTTCGTGGTGTCTACGGCGTCACATAGCGGGCGCCAAACCACTGGAGGCAACACCACGTGCTGATCGCTCAGCGTCCGTCCCTGACAGAAGAGGTCGTCGACGAGTTCCGCTCCCGGTTCGTGATCGAGCCGCTGGAGCCGGGCTTCGGCTACACCCTCGGCAACTCCCTGCGTCGTACGCTCCTCTCCTCGATCCCCGGTGCGGCGGTCACGTCCATCCGGATCGACGGTGTCCTGCACGAGTTCACCACCGTGCCGGGCGTCAAGGAGGACGTCACCGACCTGATCCTCAACATCAAGCAGCTGGTCGTC
>NZ_JBSFLV010000283.1:0-3948 GCF_053599215.1 Streptomyces sp. NPDC001002
CGTCGACCTCGATGACCACGGACCCGGCGAGGATGGGGATCTGACTGAGCGTCATCCGCCGCAGGCCGCTCGCGCCCGCTGCCGGGGCGGACGGTCACGCGTCGCCGTACGGGCGGGTACACAAAAGCCCGGATCGTCAGGCGGATATGCCGTCGATCCGGGCCACAGCGTCTTCCGCTCCGTACGGTTGCAAGTACGGCATCCAGCGCGGGTCCCTGTGTCCGGTCCCGATGATGCGCCAGGCCAGTCCGGAGGGTGGGGCGGGTTTGTGGCGCAGCCGCCAGCCGATCTCGAAGAGGTGTCGGTCGGCCTTCACGTGGTTGCAGCGGCGGCAGGACGCCACCACGTTGTCCCAGACGTGCTTGCCCCCGCGGCTGCGCGGAATGACATGGTCGACGCTGGTTGCGACGCCACCGCAGTACATGCACCGGCCCCCGTCACGCGCGAACAGCGCCCGCCGGGTAAGAGGAACGGGCCCCCGATAGGGAACCCGTACGAATCGCTTGAGCCGGACCACGCTGGGTGCGGGGACTGTGACGGTTGCGCTGTGCATAAAGGCGCCGGATTCCTCCAAGGCGACAGCCTTGTTCTCCAGGACGAGGACGAGCGCGCGGCGGAGCGGTACGACGCCGAGTGGCTCGTACGACGCATTGAGGACCAGGACGTGCGGCACGGATGCCTCCTTGTGCGTCGGCGGCGCGTGGCTCGCGCCGGGACGATCTGTAGCCAGTCTCCCCTCATGCCTGGTGGAAGCGCCACCATGTCCCGGTAACGGGCTGGGAGTGTTTTCGACCACATCCGGAGCATGCCCCGGACGGGGAATGCTTCATCCCACCTGTACTTCCCCGCGCGGGCACGGTCCCTCCCCGGAAGACGGCAACAATCCACACACGATGCCCCGATAGTGTGGTGGACCTGCCCCGCCGGTGACCTTTTCGTGACCTGAGAGCCCGAGACCTTGACCGCCGGCCGGTGGGGCGGAGGCTGCACCTGGAGGTACCTGCCGTGTCCTTGTCCGCCGTCCTACTGGCCGCCGGCCCGTCGCCGTCACCGACCCCCTCGGAGTCGACGACCCCGGCGGTGCCCTCGCTCCAGGACGCCCAGGAGAGCGCGACCAACGCCGCCAGCTGGGTCGAGCAGAACTGGTCCACCTGGCTGGCGATCGGTCTGCGGGTGCTGCTCATCCTGGTGATCGCCGGGGTGCTGAGAATCGTCGTGCGGCGGGCGATCACCAAGCTGATAGACCGGATGACCCGCACCGTGCAGGCGGTGGACGGCACCGCGCTGGGCGGTCTGCTGGTCAACGTCGAGCGGCGCCGGCAGCGGTCCCAGGCGATCGGCTCGGTGCTGCGATCGGTGGCGAGCTTCCTGATCCTCGGCACGGCCGCGCTGATGATCCTGGGCACCTTCCAGATCAACCTGGCGCCCCTGCTCGCCTCGGCCGGTGTCGCGGGCGTCGCGATCGGTTTCGGCGCCCGCAACCTCGTCACGGACTTCCTCTCCGGCGTCTTCATGATCCTGGAGGACCAGTACGGCGTCGGCGACCAGATCGACTCGGGCGTCGCCTCCGGCGAGGTGATCGAGGTCGGCCTGCGCGTGACCAAGCTGCGGGGTGACAACGGCGAGATCTGGTACGTCCGCAACGGCGAGATCAAGCGCATCGGCAACCTCTCTCAGGGCTGGGCGACCGCGGGCGTCGACGTGACCGTCAAGGCGTCCGAGGACCTCGACAAGGTCAAGGCCACCCTCGACGAGGTCGCCGAGAAGATGACCGCCGAGGAGCCCTGGAACGAGCTGCTGTGGAGCCCGATCGAGGTGCTCGGCCTGGACAGCGTCCTGCTGGACTCGATGGTCGTCCGGGTCACCGCCAAGACGATGCCCGGCAAGTCCCTCTCGGTCGAGCGCGAGCTGCGCTGGCGGATCAAGCGGGCCTTCGACGCGGCGGACATCCGTATCGTCGGCGGCGCCACGGCCCCCCTCGAAGACAGCGAGACGCCCGATCCGACGGCGGCCGTGGCGGCCCCCTCGGTGTACTCCAACGCGGACTCCCCGCAGGCGGCGGCCGCGTCGCCGATAGTCCAGCAGCGGCCCTCGACGCCCGCGAAGTAACCCGCCGGCGCGGAACCGCCCCCCAGGTAACGAGTCTGTTGCCTCGGGGGCGGTTTCTATTGACGCCCCCTTCGCACCGGGCTTACGTTCCTTTCCAGCCAATAGGAAACTTTCCTAACAGTGATCACCCGCCGACTGCGAACATGGTCGGGAACATGATCACCGGATGGACTTCCAGCGCAGGTCGCTGAGAAGCTGGGCAGTCGAAAGGCAGGTGTCGACCCACATGGCAGGAACAGCCGGCACGCCGGGCACCCCGCGCGTCCTGCGCGCCATGAACGACCGCGCCGCCCTGGACCTCCTCCTGGAGCACGGCCCGCTCTCCCGCACCCGGATCGGCAAGCTCACCGGCCTCTCCAAGCCGACCGCCTCCCAGCTGCTCGCCCGTCTGGAGGCGGCCGGCCTGGTGCTCGCCACCGGCACCACCGAGGGCCGCCCGGGCCCCAACGCCCAGCTCTACGAGGTCAATCCGACGGCCGCGTACGCCGCCGGGCTCGACGTCACCCCCGAGCGCATCCTGGCCGCGGTCGCCGACGTCACCGGCCGCACGGTGGGCTCGTACGAGCTGCCCACTCCGGGCCGGCGGCCGGTGCAGCCCGTGGTCCGGCAGGTCACCGACGCCCTCGACGGTGCCGTGAAGGCGGCCGGGCTGGCCCGGGACGAGGTCCACCGGCTCGTCATCGGCACCCCCGGCGCCTTCGACCCCAACACCGGCCGGCTGCGCTACGCCTCGCACCTGCCGGGCTGGCACACCCCGGCGCTGCTCGACGAACTCGCCGCCGCGCTGCCGATGCCGGTCGAGTACGAGAACGACGTGAACCTCGCCGCCGTCGCCGAACAAAGGCTCGGCGCGGCCCGCGGCCACGGGGACTTCGTACTGCTGTGGAACGAGGGCGGTCTCGGCGCCGCGCTCGTCCTCGGCGGGCGGCTGCACCGCGGCTGGACCGGCGGCGCCGGCGAGGTCGGCTTCCTGCCGGTGCCGGGCGCACCCCTGGTCCGGCAGGTGACCAAGGCCAACAGCGGTGGTTACCAGGAGCTCGCCGGTTCGCAGGCGATCCCCAAGCTGGCCCGGCAGTTCGGCGTCGAGGACATCCCCGCGGGCTCGACCACCGAGGTCGCCGCCGCCCTCGTCGCCCGGGCCGCGGAGACCGAAAGCGGCCCGGAACGGCGGCTGTTGGAGACGTACGCGACGCATCTCGCGACCGGTCTCGCCTCGCTGGTCTCCGTCCTCGACCCCGAACTCGTCGTCCTCAGCGGCGACTCGCTGACCTCCGGCGGCGAGACACTGCGCGCCCTGGTCCAGGCCGAGCTGGAGGAGCTGGCCGCCTCCCGGCCCCGGCTCGTCGTCGGCGACGTCACCGAACACCCCGTGCTGCGCGGCGCGTTGGAGAGCGCGCTCGCGACCACCCGCGACGAGGTCTTCGACACCTCGCGCTGAACCCCTCAAGCCCCACGCACCACGCCCCACCCGCCCCTCCCGTCCTCCTCTTTCTTCCCTCGCCCACCTCGCCCCGTCCCTGGGAGACCCTGCCATGCCCGGAATGTCCCGGAAAGCGGCCGTCGCTCTCGCCGCTTCCGCCTCCATCGCCCTGCTGGCCACCGCCTGTACCGGCCAGTCCTCCTCCGGCTCCGACGACGACGCCACCAAGGACACGACCATCAACTTCTGGCACGCCTGGAGCGCGCCGAACGAGGTGAAGGCCGTCAAGACGCTGGTCGCCGGCTTCGAGAAGGCCCACCCCAACATCCACGTCAACGTCGTCGGCAATGTCACCGACGACAAGATCAACCAGGCGCTGCGCGCGGGCGGCGACAAGGCCCCCGACGTGATCTCGTCGT
>NZ_JBSFLV010000284.1:0-3844 GCF_053599215.1 Streptomyces sp. NPDC001002
CCGTCGACGCGGGTGTCCCGGAGCCACGCCCGGCCTCGACGGCACGATGACCTTGGTCTCGTTCTCGTTCATGGATCCTCACGGCTGCTGCAAGGCGCACGCCCCACGATTCCGCGCACTGGGTTCGGCGCACTGGTTCGTCCATCGTTCATACGGCACTCACTCGCGCGAAGGCACCCGTTCGGGCCAGGTAGGAAGGGTCCTGGCGGCCTGTCAAACGATCTCAGGACGGATCTTCGTGATCGAATCGCGCGTTCGCCGCCGGCACCGCATCTTCCGCTTCTTCCTCGTCGGGGTCACCGGGTTCGTCGGCCCGACGCTGGCCGTCGGCGCCCTCACGGCGTCCCCGGCCCACGCGGCGGCGGCCGACGACATCCGGATCAACGAGGTGGTGACCACCGGGGACGTCAACGACTCGGTGGAGCTGTACAACAAGGGAACCGCCACGGTCGACCTCTCGGGCTGGATCCTCAAGGACGACAACAAGAGCTCGAAGTACGCGATAGCGTCCGGGACTTCGCTCGCCCCCGGCGCGTTCCGAGCCTTCGACGTCCATGACGCGTTCGGTCTCGGCTCCGACGACCAGGCCCGCCTCTACCTCCCGGACGGCAGCACGCTGGTCGACAGCTTCAGTTGGTCGGAGCACTCCGACCCGTCGTGGTCGCGCTGCCCCGACGGCACGGGTGCCTTCGGCTCCGCCGCCCTGACGCTCGGCGGCCCCAACGCCTGCGGCAGCGGCGGCATTTCACCGACGGCCTGGCCCGGCGGCAGCTCGATCGCGACCGCCGACGCCTCCAACGCGTTCGGCTCCGATCTGAGCGGCCTCTACCAGGAGGGGAACGTGCTGTGGGCGGCGCAGAACAGCGGCAAGCTCTGGCGTCTGGTGCCGAACGGCTCGACCGCGTGGAAGGCGGACACCACCAGCGGCTGGACCTCAGGCAAGTCCCTCCGTTTCCCGAGCGGTTCGGGCACGCCGGACAGTGAGGGCGTCACGCTGACCGGCGCCGGCGCCACAGGCGGCGCGTATGTCGCGAGCGAGCGCAACGGTGACTCGTCCGGCACCAGCCGGCTGTCCGTCCTGCGCTACGACGTGAGTTCCACAAGCACCACGCTCACGGCAACGAAGGAGTGGAACCTGACGTCCGACCTGCCGTCGGTCGGCTCCAACCTCGGACTTGAAGGCATCACTTGGATCCCCGACACCGCTCTGACGGCCGCCGGCTTCAAGGACTCCTCGACCGGCTCGGCCTATGACCCCACTCGCTACGGCGCCCACACCTCGGGCGTGTTCTTCGTCGGCGTCGAGGGCACCGGCACCATCTACGGGTACGTCCTCCAGGACTCGGGCACCTTCACCCGCGTCGCGACCGTCAGCAGCGGCATGGCCGGCGTCATGGAGCTGCAGTGGGAACCGCAGGCCTCCCGGCTCTGGGCCGTGTGCGACGACACCTGCGACGGCCAGCACCGGACGCTGAAGATCAACTCCTCCGGTGCCTTCGCCACCACGGCCATCTACAACCGCCCTTCGGGCATGGCCGACCTCAACAACGAGGGCTTCGCCGTGTCCGGCGCCGACGCCTGCTCCGGCGGCACCAAGCCCGTGTACTGGTCCGACGACAGCAACACGAGCGGCCACGCCCTGCGCAGGGGCACGATCACCTGCTGACGCCGGACCGTCGGACTCAGTGACCGTCGCAGCAACCGTCCCTGCGCATCAGCCGGCCCACCGTGAGCCAGTCGTCCGCGGCGGCCACGGTGCGCCGGGCAGACGGCTCGAAGGCGGCGACCAACTCCTCGGTGGAGTACGGCACTCCACCGCGCAGGACGGAGACCGTACGCACCAGGTCGGCGAAGTCCGTGAACGGGTCGCCGTCGACGACGGTCAGGTCGGCGAGCCTGCCCTCCTCGACCGTGCCGAGGTCGCGATCGAGGCCGAAGAGGCGGGCGGGCAGGACGGTCGCGGTGCGCAGGGCCTGGGCCGGGGAGAGGCCGCCGCGGTGCAGGGCGCGCAGGCCCAGGTGGAGGGAGAGGCCGACCGGGACGAGCGGCTGGTCCGTGCCGAGGGCGACGAGGCCACCGGCGGCCAGGACCCGCCGGTAGATGTCGGTCTCGGTGCGGAGGGTGGCGAGTTGGGCCGCCGTGGGCGGGATGCCGGCCGCCTGGGTCACGGCCGCCGAGTCCCACGGCGGCATCACCACGGTCACGCGCGGGTCGTCGGCGAGCGCGGGCTCCTCGCCGAGGAGAGGCGCGGCCGTGAACGGGGTCGCGATGAGCGAGAACCCGACACCGCGCGCGCTGTAGATCTCCACGACGTCCTGATAGGCACGGCCTGTCGCGGTGATGGCGTGCCCGAACTCGGCGCGCTGGGTGGCCTGCAGATGGGTCGTCACATCCTGGCCGAGCTGGACCCCGGGCGAGAGCAGGTGGCTGCCGGCCCGCACCCCGAGGCGTTCGTGGGCGAAGCGGGCGGCCTCCTCCATCACCCAACCCGGCGCGCGTACATAGGTTTTGACGAAGTCCCAGTCCAGGGACTCCCCCCGGTCCAGTGACCGGCGCAGGCCCTCTCGGGTTCGGTGGGCGCGGCCCATGCTGTACGCGACCCGTGCCCCGTCGAGGAGTTCGCCGGTGGTCAGCAGCCGGGGCCCGGCGAGGTGTCCGCCGAGCACCGCCTCGCGGATCCGGGCCTGTTCGTACGCGAACCCGCCGAGGGAGACGGCTGTGGTGATGCCGTAGGTGAGCTGGCCGACGGTCTGGCGTCCGCCGTAGGTGCTCTGCCAGGGGTGGGTGTGGGTGTCCCACAGTCCCGGGATGACGGTTCCGGTCGAGGCGTCGACCTTGCGCAGGGCGGCCGACCGTCCCGCCTTGTGCGCCTCCACCGCCGCGATGCGTCCGCCGCGCACCAGGATGTCGACGTCGTCGCGGGTCCCCTCGCCGGTGCCGTCCCACAGGCGTCCGGCGTGCACGACGACGTCGGCGGGGGTGGGCCTGGTGGTGTCGAGCGGGATGCGGACCGTACGGGCGGTGCCGCCGGTGAGGGCGAGCAGCCGCAGTCGGCTGCCGGAGAGATAGAGGAGGGTGGCGGAGTCGCCGGACCAGGAGGGGTGGTCGGCCGGCTCGGTGGTGAGGGTGCGCAGCTCGCCGTCCGGGGTGCCGTCGGCGGCCACGGGCAACAGGCACAGCGCCGACTCGACGATCACCGCCATCCAGCGGCCGTCGGGCGACCAGACCGGTCCGGAGTCGTACCGGTCGGCGATCGACGTATGGGGCGCGACCGTGTGGAGGCGGTCGGTGCCGGTCGTGGTGTCGACGACCCGGATGACGTTGTAGCCCTCCCGGAAGCGGGAGTTGAGGCGGTTGCGGTCGCAGAGTGCGAGATACCGCCCGTCCGGCGACCAGCTGGGCCGACCTGGCTGTCCGCCCCCGCCGAGCGCCGTGACCAGGACGCGTTCCTCGCCGGAGGCCAGGTCGCGGACGATCAGCCGTCCGGTCAGGTCGAGACAGGCCAGCCGCCGCCCGTCGGGCGACAGCGCCGGGAACGTCCGGCCGCCGGTCGCGAGCGCGGTCTCCGCTCCGGTGGCGAGATCGTGCCGGTACACACCGAGGAGTCCGTCACGGTCGTCGACGTAGACGAGCGACTTCCCGTCACGCGCCCAAGTGGGCCCGAGCAGATAACGGGTTGAGGACGCGGCATGCAGTCGGCGGGGCGGCAACCCGCCCGAACTCGTGCCCAACCACAGCGAGTTGAGGGCCGCGAAGGCGATCTGGCGGCCGTCGGGCGACAGGGCGGGGAGATGAAGGGCGCGGACCGGTCGAGTGCGGGCCTCCCCCAGGTCGTACGCCTTCG
>NZ_JBSFLV010000285.1:0-3842 GCF_053599215.1 Streptomyces sp. NPDC001002
GAGGGCGTACGTCGCCGAGCTGCGCGAGCTCATCAAGGCGCTCGGTGTCTCCGAGGCGCGCATGGAGCAGGGGCAGATGCGCAGTACACAGCGGGGCCGAGGCGCGCGCCGCCGTGCGGGCCGCGCTGCGCCGGCCGGTCGAGGAGGGCGGCGAACAGCACCGCCCCTCCCGCCGCTCGGAGCCGATCGTCCTCGCGTCGGGCAACCTCGGCCTGGTCTCCTTCCCGGACGTCCCGCACCGGATGAGCAAGGAGGAGATCGACGCCCGCCACCCCGCCCTGCTGACCACGCTCGCCAACCACCCCGGCATCGGCTTCCTGCTGGTGCGCAGCGAGGAGCACGGCGGGGTCGTGCTCGGTGCGTACGGTGCTGAGATCCCGTTGGACCAACTCGACGGGGATCCAGGGCCGTTGGGGGCGTTCGGGGCGGGCGCGGCCGACGCCGTGCGGCGCACGCACGGCTTTCCGCACACCGCCGACATCATGGTCAACTCCGCGCACGACCCGGCCGACGGCGAAGTCCTCGCGTTCGAGGAGCAGATCGGGTCGCACGGGGGGCTCGGCGGGGCGCAGGCCAAACCGTTCCTGCTCTCACCGGTCGCGTTCTCCCCGCCGGTGCAGGAGGGCTGCGAGCTGGTCGGGGCCGAGTCGGTGCACCGGGTGCTGCTGCGCTGGTTGCGCGAGACGGACGGACCGCAGGTGCCGCTGCCCGCACGGGAGGACCGCGCGGCCTAGCAGTCGCTGCCGAGAGGCGTTCCCGTCGAACAGGCGGCGGAAAAAATCGGCTGCGTCGGGTCGGCTCCCGGCACACACTGGTCGTATCGGACGTCGCGGGTCCCGCGCGCCACTCGACCCTTCCCAGGAGCCACTGCGTGCAGGCAGCCGTCACCGTCACTCCCGCCCGTATCCCCGAGCTGCTGCTCGGCCTCGCCACCGTGCGGCCGGTCTTCCTCTGGGGCGCGCCCGGCATCGGAAAGTCCTCCCTGGTAAGGGAGTTCGCCGAGTCGCTGGGTCTGGAGTGCGTGAGTCTGCTCGGGACCCAGCTCGCGCCCGAGGACCTGATCGGGGTGCCGCAGATCCGGGACGGACGTTCGGTGTTCTGCCCGCCGGAGGCCATCGCCCGCGACGAGCCGTACTGCCTGTTCCTGGACGAGCTGAACGCGGCCTCGCCGGACGTGCAGAAGGCGTTCTACTCGCTGATCCTGGACCGCCGTATCGGCACCTACGAGCTGCCGAAGGGCTCGATCGTCATCGGCGCCGGCAACCGCGCAACCGACAACGCGCTCGCCCGCCCCATCGCCTCCGCCCTGGTCAACCGGCTCGCCCACGTCCACCTGGAGGCCTCCGCCAAGGACTGGCTGATCTGGGCGGCGAACAACGACATCCACCCCTGGGTCCTCGACCACCTCACCGACCGGCCCGACCACCTGTGGTCCAAGCCGCCGAAGACCGAGGAGCCGTTCTCCACCCCCCGCTCCTGGCACATGCTCTCCGACGCGCTGCACTCCTTCGGCCGCGACCTCGACGAGGAGACCCTGAAGGTGCTCGCGCACGGCACGCTGACGCCCGCGCACGCCACCGCCTTCTGCGGTTACGTCAAGATCGTGCGCAGTCAGTACGGCATCGAGGCCATCATCAAGGGCGACGCCGGCTGGCCGCACCGCATGCAGGACCGTGACCTGCTCTACTACCTCGCCGAGTCCTTCCGCGGGCGGCTGGTCAAGGAACTCCCGGTCAGCAAGGACCACATGTCGGCAAACGGTCGCCAAACGGCGTACCGCGCCAAGTCGTTGCTCGTGCAGCTCGCCGAGATCTCCGTCGAGGTCGCGCAGACCGTCATCGCCTCCGACGCCGACGGCAACCCCGTCCTGCCCTCGTGGTTCCTCGTCGAGGCGGCCCGGGACATGCCGCGCCTGGTGGAGGCGCGGCGGTGAGCCGGGCCCGGACCAAGGGCGAGAAGAAGCGGGACCTGGCGGCCGAGGCCTTCGCCGAGGGAATGCGGCTTGTCGGCGCCAACCCGGCGCTGGCGGCGGTGGAGTTCAGCGTCTGCCGGCACGAGGACTGCCGACTCGCGCCGAGGGACGGCCTCGTGCGCGTCGACTCCGACGGCGACCTGCACGCCCACCCGCACCGTCTGGCCGAACCGGCCGACTGGGCCTGGGCGGTGGCGCACGCCGTGCTCCACCTCGGCTTCGGACACGTGCCGGCCGTCAAGGGCGAGCGCACCCAGCCGGACCGCTTCGACCTCGCCGCGCGCTGCGTCGTCGTCAACCGCTTCCTGCTCGGCTTCACCATCGGCAAGACCCCCGAGGAGCTGCCCACCGCCTACCCCGACGGTGACGAGGAGCAACTCGCCGCGCGCTGGCGGCGGGACGGCCTGCCGGCCGCGTACGAGCACTGCGGTACGGCGGGCGGCGAGGCCGACCAGCTGCTCCTGCCCTGGCACGGCTGGCTGGGTCAACCTCCGGACTGGCAGCTGGCGTTCGCCACCGCGCTGACCCGGACCGTGTCGGCGGCGATGGACATGGCGGGCGGCCGCCGCGACTCCCTGACCGGAAAGATCGCCGAACTGCGGCCCTGGCAGCGGGCGTTGAGCTGGTTCGTCTCCTCCTACCCGCTGCTCGGCGGTATCGCGGCCGGCATCAAGCTGGTCGCCGACGCCGAACTCGCCCGCGCCCACGGCATCGCGGTGGCCGCCGTCAACACCGAGGCCGGCGAGATCTACGTCAACCCGCTGCGGACCTTCGACGACGAGGAGTGGCGGTTCATCCTCGGCCACGAGATGCTGCACGCCGCCCTGCGCCACGGCGACCGCTGCGGCACCCGCGACCCCTACCTCTTCAACATCGCCTGCGACTACGTCGTCAACGGCTGGCTCAGCGAGATGCAGGTCGGCACGATGCCCGAAGGCCTGCTGTACGACCGCGAGTTGACGGGCCTGTCCGCCGAGGAGGTCTACGACCGGATCGCGGTCGACCTGCGCCGCATGCGCCGTCTGGCCACCCTGCGCGGCAAGGGCGTCGGTGACGTGCTCGGCGCCCCGCTGGGCCCGCCCGGCGACTACGTCGACCTCGACGAGTTCTACCGGCGCGGCCTGTGCCAGGGCCTCGACCTGCACCAGCAGCAGGAGCGCGGTTATCTGCCCGGCGGCCTGATCGAGGAGATCCGCGCCCTCAGCCACCCGCCGCTGCCCTGGGACGCCCAACTGGCCCGCTGGTTCGACGAGTTCGTGCCCCGCCCCGAACCGGTGCGGTCCTACGCCCGGTCCTCGCGCCGCCAGTCCTCCACCCCCGACATCCCGCGCGCGGGCCGGTACTTCCCGCCCGAGGAGATCGCCCGCTGCACCTTCGGCGTGGTCCTCGACACCTCCGGCTCCATGGACCGCGTCCTGCTCGGTAAGGCGCTCGGCGCGATCGCCTCGTACGCCGAGGCCCGTGACGTACCGGCCGCGCGCGTCGTCTTCTGCGACGCGGCCGCGCACGACGCCGGCTTCGTGCCCGTGACGGAGATCGCCGGCCGCGTCCGCGTGCACGGCCGCGGCGGCACGGTCCTGCAGCCGGGCATCGACCTCCTGCACCGCGCGGACGACTTCCCGCCCGGCGCGCCGATCCTCGTCATCACCGACGGCTGGTGCGACGTCCTGCGGGTGCGGCGCGAGCACGCGTACCTGATCCCGCAGGGCGCCCGACTGCCGTTCAGCGCGCGGGGGCCGGTGTTCCGGGTGCGCTGACCGCACGGCGTGGACGGTCGTCGTGCCGGTCATGTGGGTGCACCGGCCGAAGGTGTGATCGGATGGTGCCCTGGCACCCGGATACGGGCCCCGCTCGGGGCCCCACCCGAAAG
>NZ_JBSFLV010000286.1:0-3566 GCF_053599215.1 Streptomyces sp. NPDC001002
CGACGGGCGGACGACCATCGGGCCCCGGCAGGTGCTGCTGCCCACGTCGGACGCCGACGCGCTGACCGACCCCGAGGTGCTGGCGCGGCTCGGGCTCAAGGTCGCGCATCCGGACGCCGCCCACCCGCTGCTGGAGAAGCTGGGCGCGCTGCCCGCGACCCCCCGGGCCGTACTCACCACGCCCCAGGTGCGGGCCGCCGTGGCCGCCTCCCTCGACGACGAGGGCGGCCTCGACTGGGAGCAGGAGGCGCCCGACGCCGAGGAGTTGGCCGACACGGTCCTCGCCCTGGTGCGGGACGCGGGCCTGGAGCCCGGTGACGAACCGTGGCTCGGCGCGCTCGCACTCCCCGACGAGGAGGGCGAGTTGGCGCCCGCCGGTGAACTCGTCTTCCCCGGCAGCCCCTTCGCCCAGGTCATCCGCGAGGACGAACTCGCCTCCGTCGACGCCGAGTTGGCCGAGAAGTGGGGCCGGCAGCCGCTGGCCGCCTGCGGAGTCCTCGCCGACTTCGCGCTCGTCCGCGCCACCGACGTCGTCCTCGACCCCGATGAACTGGAGCCCCGGGACGGCGACTTCGCCGAGCCCGACGACGCCGGGCTGCTGGACGCGGTGGACGTATGGAGCGAGGACGTCCTGGACCGCTTCCCGGACTCACCGGTCCCGCCCGTCGCCACGGAACTGATCGCCGTACGCGACCTGGACCTGGTGGACGACGACAAGTGGCCCCAGGCGCTGGCCATGCTGTCCCGCCCTCCCCTGCGCGACGCCTTGGTCCAACCGGTCCGCGTCCTCCTCCACGACGGCACCCACGAGCTGGTACGCCCGTACACGGCCTGGTGGCTGCGCGGAAACCCGGTCCTCGACGGCCGCCGCCCGGCGGGCCTCCTGGCGGCGGGCGGCGACCCGCTGCTGCGCGGCCTGTACGACGAGGCCGACGCGACGGGCTTCGACGACGAGCAGGTCCTGCGCGCGCTGGGTGTCCGCACCTCGGTGGCGGCGTTGCTGGACGAACCGGGCGGTGCGGCGGAACTCCTGGACCGCCTGGCCGACCCGGACCGCCGGGTCACTGGGACCCAACTGCACGCCCTCTACGGTGCGTTGGCCGACCTGGACCCGGAACAGGTCACTCTGCCGGACGACCTGCGGGCCGTGGTCGACGGCGATGTGGTCGTGGTCGACGCGGCCGACGCGGTCGTCGTCGACTCCCCGGACCTGCTCCCCTTCACGGACGGCGTCCCGCTGCTGCCGGTCCGCCCGGCCCGGGCTGCGGAGTTGGCGGAGCTGTTCCAGGTACGGCGTCTGAGCGAGTCCGTGACGGGCTCGGTGGACTCGGAGGGCACGGAACACGACGTACCGGAGTCGGTGCAGGTGTTGCTGGGCGACCGCACCCCGACGACATACGTCGAACACGAGGAACTGGTCGTCGACGGCGTGGAGTTGGACTGGCGCCTGACGTCCGACGGCGTCCTGCACGCGTCCACGGTCGAGGGCGTGGCCGCGGGCCTGTCCTGGGCGGCCCGCCAGTGGCCGCGGCGCTTCGAGGTGGCGGCGCTGCTGGAGGATCCTTCACGGACGGAGGAGCTGGGGCGGGATCGGTGGTTCGACTGAGGCGGCTGAGGCGAGGGAGGAGGCGGGCGTCGGGGGTCGCCCGTCAAGACCGTCGGAGGTCGCCGGCCAGGACGGACGCGCGATCCCGATCTTGAAATTTCTCGCACAAAGTTCTCACCACTCGTACAACCTTTCCCATCCGTCGCGGATCTGATCAGCGGAGCCACCAGGCTCCCTGATCACAACGTGGGGAAAGCATGCGTATTCGCGCCACCGTGGCCGCCCTCTCGGGCGCTCTGGCCCTCTCCGCCCTCGCCGTGCCGGCCGCGCACGCCGACGAGATCGACGGGGACACGACGATCTCGAACGTCGTCGTGAACGGCGGCAAGCCGGTCTCCGTCGGGGCGACCGCGAAGAAGACCATCTCGGTCACCTTCACCGTCAAGGACAACTCGGGCGCCGACTGGGCCACGGCCATCCTCTACCACGGCACGGACATCGAACACGCCGACAGCGGCGCTGTCGCCAACAGCAGCGACGGCCGGGCCACCTGCACCGTCGTGAACGCCACCACGTCGAACTGCAAGTCGACCTTCGACATGGAGCCGGGCTACAACCTGATCAACAAGGTCGCCGGCACGTGGAAGATCTGGGCGATCGCGGTGGGCAACGACGCCGACTCGATCCAGAAGGACAACGCGAAGTCCTTCAAGGTGCTGCGCGCCACGCAGCTGTCGGTCAACGCCGCGCCGGAGCCGGTGAAGAAGGGCAAGACCGTCACCGTCACGGGCAAGCTGACCCGCGCCAGCTGGGACACCGGCAAGAACGTGGCGTACGGCGGCCAGAAGGTGGCGCTGCAGTTCCGCAAGAAGAGCTCCAGCACCTACAGCAACGTCAAGGGCGTCACGACGACCTCGACGGGCGCGCTGAAGACGACGACCAAGGCGACGGTCGACGGCTACTTCCGCTACAGCTTCGCGGGCTCCTCGACGAGCCCGGCGGTCAGCGCCACGGGCGACTACGTCGACGTGAAGTAGTCGACGGCGTGCGGTGGTCGACGCCGTGAGGCGGTCGGCGACCTGAAGTGAGCGGTGACGTGAGGTGAGCGGCGCGGGTTCTGCCCGGGCCGCTCACCCGTCGCCGTCCCCCTGTTTCCCTCTTCCCACCCGAGGAAGTACATGCGTATTCGCGCCACCGTGGCCGCCGTCTCCGGCGCCCTGGCCCTCTCCGCCCTCGCCGTCCCGGCCGCGCACGCCGACAGCTCGCCGCTGGGCAAGGACCAGCTCGTGCAGGCCGCGCAGACCGTCCGCGAGGCCGCGGCCGGCACCTCCGCGGCCGGCACCTCCCGCGTCGGCGCGTCCGCCGCCGCGGACACGGGCACCCCGTACGCGCTGAACGTCGCGTTCTCCAACGTGAAGATCAACAAGGGCAAGCCGATCGTCGCGGGCATCAGCGGCCATGTCTCCGTCCCGGTGACCTACACCGTCACCCACGACGAGGGCCTCGACCTCAGCGCCCCCGACGTGTGGGTGGACGTCGAGATCTACCGCGGCTCCTACGACGACCCGGACAACTTCCTGATCGGCGACGACTGGCCCACCTGCACCGCGGCCACGACGACGACGTCCACCTGCAAGGGCACCATCGACGTCTACCCGTCGATGGACCTGCTCGGCAACGCGGACGCGACCACCTGGAAGGCCGACGGCTACGTCATCGACTGGAACGACCAGGACCCGCTGGACGACGACATCGACCTGAGCAAGGTCGGCTTCGGCGCCCAGGACAAGGTCGGCTCGACCAAGCTTCAGCGCACCTCGAAGCTGACGGTCAACGCCGCGCCGGAGCCGGTGAAGAAGGGCAAGACCATCACGGTCACCGGCAAGCTCACCCGCGCCAACTGGGACGACCTCAAGTACCACGGTTACGCCACCCAGAAGGTCGCGCTGCAGTTCCGCAAGAAGAACTCCAGCACCTACACCAACGTCAAGGGCATCAAGACGACCTCGACGGGCACCCT
>NZ_JBSFLV010000287.1:0-3555 GCF_053599215.1 Streptomyces sp. NPDC001002
ATACCGTGGACGAAGACGATCGGCATGGCACCACCTCCTCACCTGCATAGCCATTCGGCGCGGACCTTGCAACCTCCTTCGCCGGGGCTTTTTCGTGCGCCGAGTGCGCCGAGTGCGAGGGCTAGCTCCAGCTCAGGCCGGTGAGACGCTCGTACGCCTCGATGTACTTCGAGCGGGTCGCGTCCACGACGTGCTGCGGCAGCGGCGGCGGGGGCTGCTCGCTCCTGCGGTCCCAGCCCGACTCGGGGCCGGTCAGCCAGTCGCGCACGAACTGCTTGTCGTACGACGGCTGCGCGCGGCCCGGCTGCCACTCCTCGGTCGGCCAGAAGCGGGAGGAGTCCGGGGTGAGGACCTCGTCGGCGACGACCAGGGTCTCGCCCTCGAAGCCGAACTCGAACTTGGTGTCCGCGAGGATGATGCCCCGCTCGCGGGCGATGTCACGGGCACGGGAGTAGATCGCGAGGGTCGCCTGGCGCAGCTGGGCGGCGGTGTCGGCGCCGACCTGGCGGGCGACCTCCTCGTACGACACGTTCTCGTCGTGCTCGCCGACGGCGGCCTTGGTGGCCGGGGTGAAGATCGGGGCGGGGAGTTCGCTGCCGTCGACCAGGCCCTCGGGGAGGGCGAGGCCGCAGACCGTGCGGGACTCGTTGTACTCCAGCAGGCCGGAGCCGGTGAGGTAACCGCGGGCCACGCACTCGACCGGGACCATCTGGAGGGACTTGCAGATGAGGGTGCGGCCCTCCCACTCGGCGGGGGCGCCGGGCGGGAGTTCGGTGCCGAGGACGTGGTTGGGGATCAGGTCGGCGAGCTGGTCGAACCACCAGAGCGAGAGCTGGGTGAGGACACGGCCCTTGTCGGGGATCTCGGTCGGCAGCACCCAGTCGAAGGCGGACATGCGGTCGCTGGCGACCATCACGAGCTCGCCCGCCTCGTTCTGGTACAGCTCCCGCACCTTGCCGGTGTGGAGGTGCGTCAGGCCCGGAACCTGCAGCGGCTCGGGCTTTTCTACGAATCCGGACACGGGTTCCTCCAGTGGATCTGTCCAACTGGCTTGATTGTCCCGTATGGGGCGCCATCTCAGGACCGGGGGGGGGTGATGGCAGGGGTCAGTCGCGCTTGCAGATGCGGTCCAGGAGGTTCGCGGTGGCTCGCTGGACTCGGGTGTCCACGTGGCCGGGGCGGTCCAGGGACGGGGTCCACGCGAACGTCCCGGACGCGAAGACTAGGGCGCCGGAAGGGGCGCGGTAGAGGGACGTCTCCTGGTGGCGGAGGGCGCCTTCCGCGTCGGCGTACGGGGAGTGGGCGAGCAGGATGCGGTCGTCGTGCTCGGGGAGTGGGGTGCGCGGGAAGTAGCGGTCGGCCTCGGCGGCGACCAGGCCGTCGATCTGGTCGCCCTCGTGCGCGCCGGTCGCGTCCCACAGCCAGTGGTCGGCGTTGCGGACGATCAGGGGGTGCGGCTCGGGGACCCGGCCCGCGTACTGGATGCCGACCAACTGCTGCTCCGGGCGGTCGACTTCACGCCACAGGACGGGCCGGCCGGGGCCCCTGCGCTTGCGACAGGTGAGCAGCCGGTCGGGGACGCCGGACGGGGACGGGCCCAACTCCACTTGCCAGTACATGGTGTTGGCGGAGAGGAAGACGAGGGACGTGCCGTGGTCGCGGGCCGTCTCCACCGTGCGGCGCATGTTGGCCGACCAGTACTCGTCGTGGCCCGGGAAGACCAGGCCACGGTACCGGGTGGGGTCCACCTCGCCGGCGTGCAGGTCGCGGGCGTCGGCGTAGGCGAGGTCGTAGCCGTAGCGCTCGGCCCAGCGGATGAAGTCGTAGGCGTGGCCTACGTGGAGGGGGAGTCCGGCGCCCGCGTACGGGCGGTCGAAGGAGACGGTCGTGGCGGCGTCGGACTCACCGAGCAGCCGGCCGTCGTCGTCCCACGCGTGGTACAGGCTCGCGCCCGTGCGTCCGTCCTCCGGATAGAGGTTGTACGCCTGCCAGGTCACGTCGGGCAGGAGGAGCAGCAGGTCGGCGGGGTGGTCGTCGCGGACGGTGAAGGGGATGTGCGAGCGGTAGCCGTCGGCGGTGGTCAGGACGGCGACGTACGCGCCGATGCTCCAGTAGCTCGGGATCTGCAGCCGCCAGGACAGCCACCAGTGGTGGCAGGAGACCGTACGGTCCGCGGTCAGCGGCGGGGGCTGGACGATGCCCGAGAGGCGGGGGCTGGTGGTGATCTTCGCGGCGCCGTCACCGCCGTAGTGGCCGATGCGGTAGATGTCGACGCCGAATTCCTGGGGCGGGTCGACCGTGACGTGGAAGTCGACGGCCTCGCCGGGGGCGACGGCGCCGGTGGAGATGAAGCCCTTGATCTGGCGGCTCACGTCGTCGGCCGAGCGGGGGCCTCCGGCGGTTCGCGGGGAGGCGGTGGCCCGGGGGCCGGGGACCCTTGGGGTGGCGTTGCGGGTGGAGTCGTGGGAGGCGTGGTCCGGGGGTACGGGTGGGTCGACGTACCAGGGGACCACCTGGCCGGTGTCGTCGAAGTACGTCTCCGCGCCGCGCAGCCAGGGGACGGGGCCCTGGCCGAAGGGGTCACTGACGGCGTGCGCCAGGGCGCCGGACTCCCAGCGACGGATCTGCTCCGGTGCCATGGTCGGTCCCCTCCCTCGCGCGTCTGCTCCGCCGTGGGTGGCCGGTGGTGGCCGCTGTGGGTGGGCCTCGGTGGCCGTTGGGTGGCGTATGCGGTTGCCATGTGCGCGATCGGTCCCAGCACATCACATTACGCACCCATGCGGTCACACCTCGTTGCGAATTGGCCGAAAGTGGAACGGGGGGCTCCGCATGGTTTGGCGGGGGTTGGGGCTGAGGGCTGGGGCTGGGGGCTGGTCTGAGGTGGGGGTGGGAATCAGACGAGCCTGACTGGCTTTTCGGGGCGTATGCCGGATGCGATCAGCCAGGCGTGCAACGGGGCCCGGTCGCCTTCTTCTACGAGGCTGAGGACTCGGGGCGTCAGGTCGGTGGCGCGTTCGCCGTTGACCAAGAGGGTGGGGCCGTCGAGCCAGTCCAGGCCTGGGGTTGCGCCCGCTGTATCCATAGCCGCGCAGCAGACCATCGCTGTGACGTGGTCGGTGAGCAACTCTCTTGCTGTGCGCGGGGGTTGGAGCGGGAAGAGGGGGAACGTGGCGTCGACCCAGAGGGGGGTGTCGGGGCGGGTCGGGTTGGTGGCGGTGTTGGCGGTGCGGGTGCCCTCTCGGGCCAGCTCGGTGGTGAGGGCTGCGGCGAGGGTGGCGGCGCGTTCGTTGATCGGCGGCTCGTCCGCCTCGGCTTCGCCATCGGCTTTTTCGTTCCCACCCGCACCACCCGTGCAGATTTCGTCGTCGGGTGCGGGTGGCCCCTGTGGGGCTGAATCGCCGTCGGCGGCTTGGGGGTTGGGAGGGGGGCCGGCGGCGCCTTCGGCGATCGGGGGGAGGGGGGGGGGGGGGTGTTGTGGCGAAAGGAAAAACACACCACTAAAAAACAAAAACCCAAAAATAAAAAAAGTAATAAAAAAAAATATATTAAAAAATT
>NZ_JBSFLV010000288.1:0-3531 GCF_053599215.1 Streptomyces sp. NPDC001002
GCACAATCCAGCCCGTCCGGCGTTTGAGGACGAGGCCGTCCAGGCCGAAGCGGGGGTCTGGGGGCGGCAGCCCCCAGAACAGGCGCCCGCACAAGCACCCCGCACAACCCAGTTAGGCTGACCCCCGTGAAGGTCCTCGTCATCGGCAGCGGTGCCCGCGAACACGCCCTGTGCCGTTCTCTCTCCCTCGACCCCGACGTCACCGCGCTCCACTGCGCCCCCGGCAACGCCGGCATCGCCGAGGTCGCCGAGCTGCACGAGGTCGACGCGCTCGACGGCACGGCCGTAGCGGCGCTGGCCACGGCACTCGAAGCCGACCTCGTGGTCGTCGGGCCGGAGGCTCCGCTGGTCGCCGGGGTCGCCGACGCCGTGCGCGAGGTGGGCATCCCGGTCTTCGGCCCCTCCGGGGAGGCCGCGCGGATCGAGGGTTCCAAGGCCTTCGCGAAGGACGTCATGGCGGGAGCCGAGGTCCCCACCGCGCGCTCGTACGTCTGTACGACGCCCGCTGAGGTCGACGTGGCCCTCGACGCGTTCGGTGCCCCGTACGTCGTCAAGGACGACGGACTCGCGGCCGGCAAGGGCGTCGTCGTCACCGACGACATCGAGGTGGCCCGGGCGCACGCGAACTCCTGCGAGCGGGTCGTCATCGAGGAGTTCCTGGACGGCCCCGAGGTCTCCCTCTTCGCCATCACCGACGGCGAGACGGTCCTCCCGCTCCAGCCGGCCCAGGACTTCAAGCGCGCCCTGGACGGCGACGAGGGCCCGAACACCGGCGGCATGGGCGCGTACTCCCCGCTCCCGTGGGCGGACCCGAAGCTGGTCGACGACATCCTGCGGACCGTGCTCCAGCCGACGGTCGACGAGATGCGCCGCCGGGGCACGCCCTTCTCGGGCCTGCTCTACGCCGGTCTCGCGATCACTTCGCGCGGGGTACGGGTCATCGAGTTCAACGCCCGCTTCGGCGACCCGGAGACCCAGGTCGTGCTGGCCCGCCTGAAGACCCCGCTGGCCGGCGTCCTGCTCGCCGCCGCGAGCGGCAACCTCGCCGACCTGCCGCCCCTGCGCTGGAGCGACTCCGCAGCGGTCACCGTGGTCGTCGCCTCGCACAACTACCCCGGTACCCCGCGCACCGGCGACCCGATCACCGGCCTCGACGAGGTGGCCGCCGAGGACGCCCCGCACGCGTACGTGCTGCACGCTGGCACCCGGCACGACGGGGACGCCGTCGTCAGCGCCGGTGGCCGCGTCCTGTCCGTCACGGCGGCCGGCAAGGACCTCACCGAGGCCCGCGACCGCGCCTACCGGGCCGTCTCCCGCATCCGCCTGGACGGCTCCCAGCACCGCACGGACATCGCGGCGAAGGCGGCGGGCGCGGGCGCGAGCGCCTGACCGGCGGCTCGGCCGACCTGTCACCGGCCCGCCGCCCCCACTCACCCATGCCCACCCACTTCACCCACCCCTCGGATGAACCTCTCGGGCCCCGGATCCGTCTTCGGATGCGGGGCCCAGCGCTGTCTGCCCATGTCTCGGAACCCCGTAAAACGGCCGCCCGTCTCTTAGAACTTGGGTCAGTAATCGAGGCCTGATCATCGCTGTCCGTCATCCACCTCTCCCCAAAGCCATTCCATCGAGTGACCGCTGGCCTATCCGGCTGACGGGGGCCGGGGCCCCAACTAGGGTGCGGCGCAAGCGTTCGGGCACTTGGCCCACCGGCATTGCGATGTCAGTGGCGGGTGCCACAGTGGGGGAGTGAGCAACGCCAGGACAGCGACGCTGTCAGGACAGCCAGGGAGGGGGTGAGGACCGACCGTGACCGCTACCGGTTCGGGTATGGGTGTCGAGGTGGGCGCGCAGGCCGCGCGCTCCCGGGCCCTCGCTGTGCTGCGCATCCGCAGCCGCGCACTTGCCGTGGCCCTGCTGCCCGCGGCCGTCGCCGTGGTGCTGCTGGCCGGCGCTTCCACGGGCCACTTGGTGGGCCCGTTCTGGCACGCCGCCCGGTGGGCCGTGACGCCCGTCGCGGTGGTCGTCCTGCTCGCCGCCGGCGCCATCGGCCTGGTAGTCGCCCGAGCTCGTCCCGCAGTCACTCCGACGGTGGCGATCGCCGAGGAGTCGGCCCCGGACCTGTACCGCATGGTGCGCGACCTGGCCGACCGCCTGGACGTCCCGGCCCCGTCCGCGATAGCGCTCACCCCGGACTGCGACAGCTGGCTGGAGGACCGTACGCACCCGGCCCACGGCCCGCCCCCGGCGGAGGACCGCGACGAGATAGCTGGCGCCGGCGCCCCGCACCGCCGCAGCACCGCCGCGCCCGTCCTCGTCATCGGCTCCCCGTTCCTGTGGTGGATGCGCGTCGGCGAACTGCGCGCGGTCCTCGCCCCGGTGGTCGCCGGTACGGGACCGTCGGCGCAGCCGGACATAGCCGCGGCCCGCCGTTTCGTGCGGGGTCTGGACGCGGCCGTGGCCGTCGCCTCGACGCCGGGCCGTTGCCCGGCGACCCGTGTGGTGTGCGCGGGCGTGGGCTGGGTGGCTCGGCTGCTGCTGCGCAGTTGCCGGGAGCACGCGGCCCTGATGGAGCGGGGCGTCGCGGCTGCCGCCGCCGAGCGTGCACAGGCTGTGGATTACGGTCTGCGGATCGTCGCGCAGGAGCAGGTGGGTCTGGCGTATGCGGGCTGGGACCGTCTCCTGACCCGGGTCGCGCTCCCCGCCTGGCGGATGGGCCGCTGGCCGTCCCGGCTGGACGCGGGCGTGGTCGCCGCGCTCACCGAGCTGTCCCGCCGCGACCGCCTGGCCGAGGGCTTCGCCTCCCGCCTCGGCGAGCGCCCCGCGTGTGACCTGCTCGAAGAGCCCGGCGCGATCGACGAGGCCACCTCCCTGCTCGCCGCCCGCCTCTTCCACGGCGGCCCCGCCGAACCGAGCCCCGACTGGTCCCCGGTGGACTGGCAGGAGTACCCGGACGAGGTCGTCGACCGCAAATGGCGCACCGACGCGGCCCGCCTCCACCGAGTCCTGGACACGATGGCCGCAACCCGCTCCACCACTCCAACGCCCCCGTCCCCGAACGCCCCGACCCTGGCCCGAATCCTGGACCACCTGTCGACTCCGTCGGCTCAGCAGCCCCTGCCGGATCCGGGATCACCCCTGGGGTACGACACCTCAGCCCTCGACGGCACGCCTGACGCCACGCCGGCCGCCTCGGCCGACCCGACCGGCAGTGATGTCACGCCCGAGGCCCCGAGCCCCGCCTCGACGGTCACCAACAGCGAGAGCCCGGCCTCCCCAACAGCCGAGTCCGCCGACGGCAAGAGGCCAGCCACGCCGTCTGTCGAGGGCGCCCCCCTCCGGCCGATCGCCGAAGGCACCTCTGCTCCTCTCCCGCCGATCGCCGAAGGCACCGCCGCGCCCCTCTCACCGATCGCCGAAGACACCCCTGCTCCCCTCCTGTCGATCGCCGAAGACACCCCCACCCCCCTCCCCCCGATCGCCGAAGGCACCGCCGCGCCCTCCCGCGCGGGCGAGAGGCGGGGAGGGAGG
>NZ_JBSFLV010000289.1:0-3450 GCF_053599215.1 Streptomyces sp. NPDC001002
GGGGGGTGCGGGCGGATGGGGTGGGGCGTGGCGACCGGCTGGCCCCTGGTGGGCGGGGGGGTGTTGACGTAGGGGCGGCCGGAGTGATCCGGCCGCCCCTTCGAACTCCCGTATGGGATACGGGTGTTACGGCTTCGGCGTGGCGTGCGGGGTGCAGGTCACGTCCTTGGCGTCCAGCTTGCCGGTCAGCAGGTAGCTGTCCACTCGCTGGTTGATGCACGGGTTGACCAGTCCGGTCACGCCGTGGGAGCCCGCGTCCTTCTCGGTGATCAGGCGGGAGCCCTTGAAGCGCTTGTGCAGTTCGACGGCGCCGTCGTACGGGGTGGCGGCGTCACGCGTGGACTGCACGATCAGGACCTGCGGGAGACCCTTGTGCGTCTTGACGTTCACCGGGGTCTGCTGCTTGACCGGCCAGGTGGCGCACGGCAGGTTCAGCCAGGCGTTGGCCCAGGTCATGAACGGGTAGTTCTTGTTGAGCGCCGTGTTGTCCTTGTCCCACTTCTTCCAACTGGTGGGCCACTTGGCGTCGGTGCACTCGACGGCCGTGTAGACGGCGTTGCCGTTCTCCGCGCTGGCGTTGCCCGCGGTGTCCGACAGGTCAGGGGCGGCGGCGTCGACCAGTGCCTGGGTGTCTCCGGCGAAGTACTTGCTGAAGACGGTGGCGACCGGGATCCACGACGAGTCGTAGTACGGCGCGCTCTGGAAGAAGCCGATCAGCTCGGCCGGGCCGACGACCCCGCCGATGGGGTTCTTCTTGGCGGTGGCGCGCAGTTCGAGCCACTTCGCCTGGACCGCGGCGCGCGTGGTGCCGAGGTGGAAGACGGCGTCGTTGGCGGCGACCCAGTCCTCCCAGTCCTTCCAGCGGCCCTCGAAGGCGACGTCCTGGTCGAGGTTGGCCTCGTACCAGATCTTCTCCTTCGACGGGTTGACCACGCTGTCCACGATCATGCGGCGGACGTGGCCCGGGAACATGGTGCCGTAGACGGCGCCGATGTACGTGCCGTAGGAGACGCCCAGGTAGTTGAGCTTCTTCTCGCCGAGCGCGGCGCGGATCACGTCCAGGTCGCGGACGGTGTTCGGCGTGGTCATCTGCGCCAGCATCGCCTTGCCGCTGCGCTCGACGCAGCCCTCGGCGTACTCACGGGCCAGCTTGCGCTGCGCCTGCTTGTCGGCCTCGGAGTCCGGCACCGGGTCCATCTTCGGCGCCTTCACGAACTCGGTCGGGTCGATGCAGGAGATCGGCGCGGAGTGGCCGACACCGCGCGGGTCGAAGCCCACGAAGTCGTACGCCTTGGACGTGTTGACCCACAGCGGGTTCTTGGTGGTGACCCGGGTCGGGAAGCGCATGCCGGAGGCGCCGGGGCCGCCCGGGTTGTAGACGAGGGCGCCCTGGCGCTCGGCGGCCGTCCCGGTGTTGCCGATGCGGTCGACGGCGAGCTTGATCTGCTTGCCGTACGGCTTGGCGTAGTCGAGCGGCACACTGACCCAGCCGCACTGGATGGGCTTGGCGAAGCCCCAGTCCGCGGGGCAGTCCGCCCAGTCGATACCGGCCTTGCCGGCACGCTCGGCCGCGATCGCGGCTCCGCGGGCCTCGCGGTCCTGGCCGTGCCGGGAGCCGGCGGTGGCGCTCGCCGAGGGTGCGGCGAACGCGCCGGCTATCAGTGTCGCGGTGACGAGCACTCCGGCCGAGCCGAGCGCCGTTGCTCGCTTGGTCGGTCTGATCTCCCTCAAAAGGGACCTCCCCCTACATGGTGACGATTCGGTAAGGGGATCCTTTCGGCTGTGTACCGTCTGAGAACAGGGTTTGTTGACCTTCTTTGCCAATCCGATAAACGGATTGATCCGTCCCGCTCAGCGGAGAAGGCGGCGGAGAAGACACCTCACCTGCACGGGCTCACCCGAAGCCCGCGAGCGCCTCGTCGAGCGCCCGCCGCAGCCGCAACGCGTCCGAGGCCACGGCGGTCACCAGCGCGGCAGGCCCGGCCAGCGGCATCAAGGCCACCCCGTCCCCCAGCACCCGCGCCTCCGCCGGCCGGTCCACGAACTCCGGCCGTACGACGATCAGTTGCCCCACGGCCCGACACCCACCCAACACAGCGGGACCGTCCCAACCCCCCGGTGCTCCGGGCCCGCAAGCCAACTCCTGATCCAGCACCGTCCGTCCCGCGACCCGCACGGCAAGACGGCTGGTGAGCCGCCCGGGTTCCTCCCCGGCCCGCCCGAGCACCTGCTCCTCGCGCAGCACGAGCCGGGCATCCGCACCGACCTCGACCCGCGTGGTGACGTACAGATCACTGCCGTGCACGGAGATCAACTGCTCGGGCAGCCAGAGCAGTTCACCTCCGTCGTCGACGGTGAGCCGGACGTCGTAGCGGGCCTCCCCCTTCGCCTGCCCGGGCAGCGCGATGGTGGCGGCAGCGGACCCGACGCTCAACCGCGCCCCCGCTCCCACCTCCGCCTCCACGGCGAAGTGATCACCGCCGAGCGGCCCGCTCATCGCCCCGACGAGCATGACCCGCGCCTCGGCACCACTCCCCCGCGTCCGCCGCAACGCGAGCGGCCCGTCCCCTTCCAGCACGGGCAGCGCGGTACCGCCCCGCCCGTCGTCCCGGGCCACGATCCGCGCGGTGGCCCGCACCCCGGTCACGGTCATGCCGTCCACGCGGCGAGCTGCCCCCGCACCCAGCCGGCGACCTGGGAAACCCCGGCCTCGGTCCGCAACGACTGGAAGACGACGGGCAGTTCGGCCCGCTGCGCCTTGGCGTCGGCGGCCATACGTCCCAGATCGGAGCCCACGTACGGAGCGAGGTCGGTCTTGTTGACGACAAGCAGGTCAGCGGTGGTGACACCGGGCCCGCCCTTACGCGGAATGTCGTCGCCCCCGGCCACGTCGATCACGAAGATCTGCGCGTCCACGAGCCCCTTGGAGAAGGTCGCGGTGAGGTTGTCCCCACCGGACTCGACGAGGATGAGATCGAGCGGCCCCACCTCGTCCTCCAGATCCTCGACGGCCTCCAGGTTGGCGGAGATGTCGTCCCGGATCGCGGTGTGCGGACAGGCCCCCGTCTCCACGGCGGCGATCCGCTCGGGCGGCAACACGGCCTCCCGAAGCAGGAATTCGGCGTCCTCGCGGGTGTAGATGTCGTTGGTGACGACAGCGAGGGACAACTCGTCGCGCAGGGCCCGGCAGAGCGCGGCGACGGTGGCGGTCTTGCCGGATCCGACGGGCCCACCGAGCCCGATCCGCAAGGCGCGCCGGGTGCCGTCGGGACGACGGGAGTCGGCACTGACGGCGGCGGGGCCGTGGTGGTCGTGGTCAAGGTGCATGAGAAGCGGCTCCATGTGTCTGTTTTCAGCCCGTCCGGCGTTTGAGGACGAGGCCGTCCAGGCCGAAGCGGGGTCTGGGGGCGCAGCCCCCAGCGGGGTCGAAGGGGCAGCGCCCCTGGGGAC
>NZ_JBSFLV010000290.1:0-3438 GCF_053599215.1 Streptomyces sp. NPDC001002
TGACGGTCAGTCACGCCTTCCACTCGGTGCTGATGGACCCGATGCTGGAGGAGTTCCGCCAGGTCGCCGACAGCCTTACCTACAGCGAGCCGCGGATCGGTGTGGTCTCCAACGTCACCGGAAAGCCCGCGACTTCGGGCGAGTTGACCTCTCCCGAGTACTGGGTCCGGCACGTCCGCGAAGCCGTCCGTTTCGCCGACGCCGTCACCTCGTTGCACGACCAGGGCGTCACCGTCTTCCTGGAGGCCGGACCGGACGGTGTCCTCACCGCCCTCGCGCAGGAGATCCTCGACGGCGCCGATGTCCGGCTCGCGACCCTGCTGCGGCGGGGGCGCGGTGAGGCCGAGTCCGCGCTGACCGCGCTCGGCGCGCTGCACTCCGTGGGGCGCGCGGTCGACTGGGCCGCACTCTTCGCGGGCAGCGGGGCACGTCGGGTGGAGTTGCCGACGTACGCCTTCCAGCGCGAGTGGTACTGGCCGCAGAACTGGGGCGGTGCGGGTGACGCCTCGTCGCTGGGGCTGAGCGGTGCGGACCACCCGCTCCTTGGGGCGTTCGCCCAACTGCCCGATGGTGGTGGGGTGTTGGCGACGGGACTGCTCTCACTGCGCAGTCATCCGTGGCTGGCGGACCACGCGGTGGGCGGGACGGTCGTCGTGCCGGGTGCGGCGCTGGTCGAGTTGGTGGTGCGGGCCGGTGACGAAGCCGGCGCCGGTGTCGTCGACGAATTGGTGATCGAGGCGCCGCTGGTGCTGCCCGAGACCGGCGGCGTACGCCTCCAGGTGTCGGTGGCGGCGCTCGACGAGCTCGGCCGCCGCCCGGTCACCGTCCACTCGGCCCCGCAAGACGCCGGCCCCGAGACGCCGTGGACGCGCCATGTCACCGGCTTCCTCATCGAGCGGGCCCCGGACGCCGGTTTCGACCTCGGCCAGTGGCCGCCCGCCCAGGCGGAGCAGGTCGCCGTCGACGGGTTCTACGACCGTCAGCTCGACGCCGGCTATGCCTACGGGCCCGCCTTCCAGGGCGTCCGAGCCGTGTGGACCAAGGGCGAGGAGGTGTACGCGGAGGTCGTGCTGCCCGAAGGGCAGTCCGCCGAGGGCTTCGGCATCCACCCCGCGCTCCTCGACGCGGCCCTCCAGGCCACCGGACTGCTCCCGGCGACGGGCGACTCGGCGCCGGGGACGACCCGGCTGCCCTTCGCCTGGAACGAGGTGTCCCTGTACGCCTCCGGCGCCACCGCGCTGCGCGTCCACGCCACCCGCGGCGGGGCCGACGGGATCACCCTGGAGATCGCCGACCACACCGGTGCCCCCGTGGCCGCCGTCGGCACCCTCACCATGCGCGAGGTGTCCGCCGGGCAGCTCGGTACGGCGGGTGCCCCGGCCCACGAGCACCTGTACCGCGTGTCCTGGCACCCGGTCACGCTGCCCGAGCCCGCCGCGGCGGACCGGCCGGCTCCGGTCGCCGTCGCCGACGGGTCCGCCGTCCGCGCACTGGCCGCGTCCGCGCCCGAGTGGCTGCTGCTGGAACTGCCGGACGGGGACGGCCCCTTCGAGGCGACGGCCCGGACCCTCGACGTGCTCCAGGCCTGGCTGGCCGAACCGCGGTTCGACGGCTCCCGGCTCGCCGTTGTCACGCACGGCGCGGTCCGCGACGTGACCGACCCGGCGGGCGGCGCGGTCTGGGGGCTCGTGCGCACCGCGCAGTCCGAGAACCCCGGCCGGATCGTCCTGGTCGACCTGGACGAACCGTCGGCCGTCCGGCTGCCGTCCGCCCTGGCCGCCGGCGAGCCCCAACTCGCCCTGCGCGCAGGCGAGGCCACCGCACCCCGGCTCACCCGCGAACCCCGGGCCGCCGAGGACGCCTTCGGCGGACTCGACCCGGCGGGCACCGTCCTGATCACGGGCGGTCTCGGGACACTGGGCCGGCTGGTGGCCCGGCACGTGGTGGAGCGGCACGGCGCCCGGCATCTGCTGCTGGTGGGCCGGCGCGGACCGGAGAGCGAGGGCGCGGCCGAACTCGTCGACGAGCTCGGTGAGTTGGGTGCCGCTGTGCGCGTCGAGGCGTGCGACGCCTCCGACCGCGCCGCGCTCCAGGCCCTCCTTGCCTCGGTGGAACGGCCGTTGACGGCGGTCGTGCACACCGCCGGTGTACTGGACGACGGTGTGATCGCCGCCCAGTCGCGGGAGCGGTTGGCGAAGGTGTTCCGCCCGAAGGTGGACGCCGCCCGCCATCTGCACGAGCTGACCAAGGACCAGGACCTTGCGGCCTTCGTCCTCTACTCGTCCGCCGCAGGTGTCCTCGGCAACCCCGGTCAGGCCAACTACGCGGCCGCCAACGCCTACTTGGACGCCCTCGCCGAGCAGCGCCGCTCGCAGGGTCTGCCCACGACCTCCCTCGCGTGGGGCATGTGGGCCGAGGCGACGGGCATGACCGCGCACCTCGAAGGGACCGACCACGACCGCGGCAGGCGCGGCGGCATGCTGGGCCTGCCCACCGCCGAGGGCCTGGCCCTGCTCGACGCGGCCCTCGGCTCGACCGAGGCGCTCCTCGTGCCGGCCCGGCTCGACCTGGCCGACCTGCGCTCCCGCACCTCGGACGGCACCGCGGTCCCGGCGATCCTCCAGGGCCTCATACGGCCGTCCGCGCGCCGTACCGCCAAGGCCGCCGCCGCACCGGCGGGGGAGACCCTCCTCCAGCGGCTCGCCGGCCGGAACCCGCAGGAGCGCGCCCAACTGCTCCTTGAGGTGGTGCGGGTGCAGGTCGCCTCGGTGCTGGGGGTGGCCAACCCGGCCACCGTCGACGCCGCCCGGGCCTTCAAGGACGCCGGCTTCGACTCCCTCACGGCCGTCGAGTTCCGCAACCGGCTCACCGAGGCCACCGGCGTACGACTGCCCGCGACGCTGGTCTTCGACCACCCGACGCCGACCGCGCTCGTCGAACTCCTCCAGGAGCAGCTGCGGCCCGAGGAGCCCGAGAGCCCCGAGGCGCTGTCCGTCCTGCACGAACTGGACCGCCTGGAACGGGCGATGACGGCCGGCCCCGAGGACGACGGCACCGACCCGGCCGAACGGGCCCGGCTGGTCACCGAGCGGCTCAAGGCGCTCAGCGCCCAATGGCAGAACCTCCACCCCGACCGCCACGACGAAGTGGACCTGGAGACGGTCACCGACGACGAGATGTTCGCCCTCATCGACAACGAGCTCGGTCTGTCCTGAACGGACGGCAAGCGGACCACACGGAGAGCGAAGGGACACAGGGACAGACATGAGCACGGACACCGCACACGACGCCCGGAGCAGTGAGGACAAGCTCCGCGAGTACCTCAAGAAGGCGCTCACCGACCTGCGCAGGGCCAACGGCCGACTGCGCGAGGTCGAGGACGCCCGGCACGAGCCGATACATCCCGGCGGCTCAGGGCTTCGGTCCCTGGCTCGCCCA
>NZ_JBSFLV010000291.1:0-3422 GCF_053599215.1 Streptomyces sp. NPDC001002
TCGGCCCAGATGACCAGGAAGGCGACGCCGACGCACCACAGGGACTCGTAGAGGAAGGTGGGCTGGTAGGTGCCGGGCACCCGCCCGTCCGTCGAGGACGTGATCTTCACGGCCCAGGGCAGATCCGTCGCCTTGCCGTAGAGCTCCTGGTTGAACCAGTTGCCCCAGCGGCCGATCGCCTGCGCGAGGGCGATGCCGGGTGCGAGGGCGTCGGCCCACGCGGGCAGCGGAATGCCCCGGCGTCGGCAGCCGATCCAGGCGCCCACCGCGCCGAGGGCGATCGCGCCCCAGATACCGAGGCCGCCCTCCCACACCTTGAAGGCGTCCACCCAGTCACGGCCCTCGCTGAAGTACAGCTCGTAGTCCGTGATCACGTGGTAGAGGCGACCGCCGACGAGGCCGAACGGCACGGCCCAGACCGCGATGTCGGCCACCGTGCCGGCCCGCCCGCCGCGGGCGATCCAGCGTTTGTTGCCGAGCCAGACCGCGACGAAGACGCCGATGATGATGCAGAACGCGTAGCCGCGCAGCGGAATGGGGCCGAGGTGCAGCACCCCGCGCGACGGGCTGGGAATGTAGGCAAGTTCCATGGCAGGGTCGACGCTACCGTGCCGGACCGGGCGCACGACGGGCGGCCCGGCTACGGGTCCATAACAGGGTGGTGAGAATCGCCCGCCCCTGATCGCTCACCCCTTGTCGGCCTCCAGCACCTGCTGCTTCAGCTTCGCCGGGGTCATCGACTGGTCCGCGTAGATGTTCTTGCCGTTCAGCAGGACCGTCGGCGTGCCGGTGAAGCCTCCGGTGGAGAACGCCTGCGCGGACTTCGCGACCCAGCTGTTGTGCGTACCGTCCTCGACACAGGTACGGAACGTCGCCGTATCGAGCCCGTCGACCTTGCCCGCCAGCTCGATCAGCTTGCTGTTCTTCGCGAAGGCGTCGTCGGTCTCCGACGGCTGGTTCTCGTACAGCGTGTCGTGGTAGTCGCGGAACTTTCCGGCGTCCTGGGCGCAGGCCGCCGCGTTGGCCGCGTTGCGCGAGCCGGTGCCGCCGAGGTTGCCGTCGATGATCGTGACCAGGTGGTACTCGACCCGCAACTGGCCGGCGTCGGTCAGCTCGTGGAGGGTCGAGCGGTACGCCGACTCGAAGGCCTTGCAGGCCGGGCAGCGGAAGTCCTCCCAGACCGTGAGCGTCGTCTTCGCCCCGTCCTTGCCGACCGGGATCGCGAGGCTGTCCTTGCCCTGCGCCCCGGAGGGAGCCACGACCGGGCCCGCGGACTTGCTGCCGTCGTCCTTGCCCGAGTTGGCGGCGACCACACCGGTCACCGCCGCCAGGCCCAGGACACAGACGACGCTCGCGCCCACGATCAGCGTCCGCCGTCGCCGCTCCCCGGCCTTCTGCTTCTCACGCTCGACCGCCAGCCGCTCGCGGGCGGTGCGCTTTCCGTCACGGTTCTTCTCGCTCACACCCCCAGAACGAACCGGGAAGGCGCAGCGCGCCTCCCCGGTCCCAGCTCCACCCGTTCGAGTGACGGGTGTTCTGTCTGTGCGTGTTCTGTCTGTGCGTGTTCTGTTGATGCGTGCTCTGTTACGCCTGTCCGCGCACGCCCTTGGCCAGTTCACCGGCGAGCGCGCGGACCGCCTCGACGCCGGCCGCGTCGTCCGGCGCGTCCAGCATGCGCTTGACGAAGGCCGAGCCGACGATCACACCGTCGGCGAAGCCGGCCACCTCGGCGGCCTGCTTGGCGTCGGAGACCCCGAGCCCGACGCAGACGGGCAGGTCGGTGCCGGTGGCGCGGGTGCGTTCCACCAGGTCCTGGGCCTGCGCGCCCACGGAGGCGCGGGTGCCGGTGACGCCCATCAGCGAGGCCGCGTAGACGAAGCCGCTGCCCGCCGCGGTGATCCGGGCGAGCCGCTCGTCCTTGCTGCTGGGCGCGACCACGAAGACCGTGGCGAGCCCGTGCTTCTCGGCGTGCTCCCTCCACAGCCCCGCCTCCTGCACCGGCAGGTCGGGCAGAATGCAGCCCGCCCCGCCGGCCTCGGCGAGCTCGGCGGTGAAGCGCTCGACGCCGTAGCGGTCGATGGGATTCCAGTACGTCATGACGAGTACGGGCTTCCCGCTCGCCGCGTACGCCTCGCGGACCGTACGCATCACGTCCGCGATCTTGACGCCACCGCGCAGGGCGATGTCGTCGGCGGTCTGGATGACGGGACCGTCGAGGACGGGGTCGCTGTGCGGCAGCCCCACCTCGACGACGTCGGCGCCGCCGTCGAACGCGGCCTTGACCGCCTCGATGCCGCCGTCCACGGTCGGGAACCCGGCCGGGAGGTAGGCGATGAGCGCGGCCCGTCCCTCGGCCTTGGCACCGGCGAGGGTGTCGGACAGCAGCTGAATGTTCCCGCTCACTTGGCGTCCCCCTCGATCTCGGCGGTGTCGGCGGCGTCGGCCGCGACCTCGGCGTCGGTGTCGTACAGGCCGAAGTAGCGCGCGGCCGTGTCCATGTCCTTGTCGCCGCGGCCGGACAGGTTGATGACGATCAGCCCGTCCTTGCCCAGCTCCCTGCCGACCTCCAGGGCGCCGGCCAGCGCGTGGGCGCTCTCGATGGCCGGGATGATGCCCTCGGTGCGGGAGAGGAGGCGCAGGGCCTGCATCGCCGCGTCGTCGGTGACCGCGCGGTACTCGCCGCGGCCGCTGTCCTTGAGGTAGGAGTGCTCGGGGCCGATGCCCGGGTAATCCAGTCCGGCCGAGATCGAGTACGGCTCGGTGATCTGACCCTCCTCGTCCTGGAGGACGTAGGACCGCGAACCGTGCAGGATGCCGGGCTCGCCCGCGGTGAGGGTCGCCGCGTGCTCGCCGCTCTCGATGCCGTGTCCGGCGGGCTCGCAGCCGATGAGGCGTACGCCTGCGTCCGGGATGAACGCGTGGAACAGGCCGATGGCGTTCGAGCCGCCGCCGACGCAGGCGATGGCCGCGTCGGGGAGGCGGCCGGCGCGCTCCAGGATCTGGCGGCGGGTCTCGACGCCGATCACGCGGTGGAAGTCCCGGACCATGGCCGGGAAGGGGTGCGGGCCCGCGACCGTACCGAACAGGTAGTGCGTGTGGTCGACGTTGGCGACCCAGTCGCGGAAGGCCTCGTTGATCGCGTCCTTCAGCGTGCGGCTGCCGGACTTCACGGCGACGACCTCGGCGCCGAGCATGCGCATGCGGGCCACGTTCAGGGCCTGGCGCTCGGTGTCGATCTCGCCCATGTAGATGGTGCATTCGAGACCGAACAGGGCGCAGGCGGTGGCGGTGGCGACGCCGTGCTGGCCGGCGCCGGTCTCCGCGATGACCCTGGTCTTGCCCATGCGCTTGGTCAGCAGAGCCTGGCCGAGGACGTTGTTGATCTTGTGCGAGCCGGTGTGGTTGAGGTCTTCGCGCTTCAG
>NZ_JBSFLV010000292.1:0-3398 GCF_053599215.1 Streptomyces sp. NPDC001002
AACCCGGTCTCCGGCACGGGCTGGATCCGCTGGCCGTGCACGACTTCGTCGTGCGAGATGGGCAGCACGTAGTTCTCGCTGTAGGCGTACACCATCGAGAAGGTCATCTCGTTGTGGTGGTACTTGCGGTGCACCGGTTCGTGGGCCATGTAGTCGAGCGAGTCGTGCATCCAGCCCATGTTCCACTTCAGCCCGAACCCCAGACCGCCGGTGTCGGTCGGCCGGGTCACCCCGCCCCACGCGGTCGACTCCTCCGCGATGGTGACCACGCCCGGCGTCCGCCGGTACACGGTCGCGTTCATCTCCTGGAGGAACGCCATCGCGTCCAAGTCCTCCCGGCCACCGTGCACGTTGGGCGTCCACTGCCCCGAGTCACGCGAGTAGTCGAGGTAGAGCATGGAGGCGACCGCGTCGACCCGCAGCCCGTCGATGTGGAACTCCTGGCACCAGTACACGGCGTTCGCCACCAGGAAGTTGCGTACTTCGATGCGCCCGAAGTCGAACTCGTAGGTTCCCCAGTCCGGATGCTCGGCCCGCCGCGAGTCTCCCGGCTCGTACAGCGGCTCCCCGTCGAAGCGCGCCAACGCCCAGTCGTCCTTGGGGAAATGGGCCGGTACCCAGTCCATGATCACGCCCACGCCGGCCCGGTGCAGGGAGTCGATCAGGTGGCGCAGGTCGTCGGGGGTGCCGAGGCGTGAGGTCGGCGCGTAGAAGCCGGTGACCTGGTAGCCCCAGGAGGGGCCGTAGGGGTGCTCGGCGAGGGGCATCAGCTCGACGTGGGTGAAGCCGAGGTCCTTGACGTACGCGGGGAGTTCCTCGGCGAGTTGACGGTACGTCAGTCCCGGTCGCCAGGACGGCAGATGGACCTCGTAGACCGAGAAGGGCGCCTCATGCACGGGGATGTCGGCGCGGTGCGCCATCCAGTCCGCGTCGCCCCACTCGTAGTGCGCGGCCGTGACCACGGACGCCGTCGCGGGCGGCACCTCTGTCGCGCGCGCCATCGGGTCGGCCTTGAAGAACCGGCCGCCGTGCCGGGACGTGATCTCGAACTTGTAGCGCGCGCCCTCGCCGATCCCGGGCACGAACAGCTCCCAGACCCCGGAAGACCCGAGGGACCGCATCGGCAGCGCCGTCCCGTCCCAGAAGGTGAAGTCCCCCGCGACCCGCACCCCTTGGGCGTTCGGCGCCCACACGGTGAACCGGGTCCCGGTCACCCCCACATGAGTCATCGGCTCGGCCCCGAGCGCCTTCCACAGCTCCTCGTGCCGGCCCTCGGCGATCAGATGCAGATCCAACTCCCCGAGCGCGGGCAGGAAACGGTACGGATCCTCCGTCTCGTGCTCCCCCTCCGCGTACGACACCACCAGCGTGTACGCCGGGATCGCGTCGAGCGGCAGTACGCCGGAGAAGAGGCCGTCGCCCTCCGAGGCCAGCCGCGTGCGCTCCCCGTCGACGACGACACTCACGCCACGGGCGTAGGGACGCAGCGCCCGGAACGCGATGCCGCCCGGCACCGGGTGGGCGCCGAGCACGCCGTGCGGGTCGTGATGGGTGCCGGACAGCAGGCGTTCGCGCTCGCCGGGGTCCGGCGCCGGTGCGGGCGTCGGCGTGAGCGGGCCGGACGGCTCGGGGAGTGACGTGTCACGCAGGGCCACGGCTTCAGCCTCCTCTTACGGCGAGACGCTCGATCGCCGCCATGGGTACGGGGAGCCAGTCCGGGCGATGCCTGGCCTCGTACAGGACTTCGTACACCGCCCGGTCGGTCTCGTAGGCGCGCAGCAGCCCGTGCTTCTTGCGCGGGTCCCAGCCCGCCCGGGCCGCGTAGCCCGCGCAGAAGGCCTCCCGGCAGCGGCGCGCCCACTCCGGGCGCCAGGGGCGGCGCTGGCGGGCGGCGTAGTCGAAGGAGCGCAGCATGCCGGCGATGTCCCGCACGGGGGAGTGGGGGTTGCGCCGCTCGGCGAGCGGACGGGACGGCTCGCCCTCGAAGTCGATGACGAACCAGTCCCGGCCGGCCCGCAGCACCTGGCCCAAGTGCAGGTCGCCGTGGATGCGTTGGGGCGGTGGCCCCGGATCGCACGCTACGAGCGCGCCGAAGGCGGTCCGCAGACCGGGCACATACGGGCGCAGCGCGGGCACGTTGTGCGCGGCGGAGTCCAGGCGCTCGGTCATCGCGGCCGCCGTCCGCTCGGCCTCCCCGTGCTCGCCGGCCGGGAACGCCGAGGCGAGCGCGAGGTGGACGTCCGCCGTGGCCTGTCCCAACTCGTGTGCCTGGGTGGTGAAGTCGTCGCCCGAGGCGAGGGCGTGCAGCGCGAGCGTCCAGCCGTCGGACGCGTCCCGGAGGAACGGCTGGAGCACCCCGAGCGTCGCCTCGCGCGGGTGCGTCGTCCGGATCCACGCCACCGGTGCCGGCACCCGCTTGCAGCCCTGCGCGGCCAGCGCGCCCGGCACCTCCAGGTCGGGATTGACGCCCGGCTGGATCCGCCGGAACACCTTCAGGATGAACGAATCGCCGTACACCAGCGAGGAGTTGGACTGCTCGGCCTCCAGCACCCGCGGCACGAGTCCGGCGGGCACCCGCACCGACGGGTCGGCCTCGAACCGCAGCGGGCCCGCCGTGCCGGGGTGCCGCAGCCGCTCCAGGAGCAGCTGCGCCGAGCGCGGGTCCTGGAGGGCGTCGTACACCGTCAGACCCGCCAGCGGGCCCTCCTCGGCACGGCCGATGAGGGCCCGGCCGAGGCGGGGCGAGAGGTGGTCCCGTACGCCGAGCAGGAGTTGGTAGCAGTCACCGCCCGCCGTGCCGCCGGCCGGCGCGGGCACGCCCGAGTGACCGGCGTGGATCAGCAGGTGCAGACAGCCCGGGAACAGCTCGGTCATGGACAGCAGGGCGAGATCCGTGACGGGCCTGTCCTTGCCCGCGAACCAGCGCTGCCTGGGCAGCCACTCCCGCAGCAGTCCGGCGAGCGAGGCCATGGTCCCGGTGACGACGGTGCGTCTGGGGCGGGGAGTTGCGGTCTTCTGCATGGTGACGCGTCCTTTCCTCGGCACAGGGGTTCTTGGCGGCAGGGGTACGGGCTCAGAGGCGCCGGCCGACGCGGGTCGCCGCCCGGGAGAGCCGGAACCAGTAGAAGCCGTGCCCGCCGAGCGTCAGCAGATACGGCAGTTCACCGATCGCCGGGAAACGTACCCCGCCGATCAGCTCGACGGGGTGTCGTCCGTCGTACATGCGCAGGTCGAGTTCGGTGGGCTGGGCGAACCGGGAGAAGTTGTTGACGCACAGCACCAGGTCGTCGCCGTACTCGCGCATCGACCATCTCAGGCACCCTCATCACATCCGGAAGACGCCGAACCGGGGTTCACCCAGCGGCGCGTTGGCACAGGCGGTCAGGGCCAGGCCCAGC
>NZ_JBSFLV010000293.1:0-3321 GCF_053599215.1 Streptomyces sp. NPDC001002
CGGCGCCATTCGGTGCGGGCGTTGCGGAGGGCGCCGAGGGTGGTGGAGTAGCGGCGGGATTTGGTGGAGAAGTGGCCGCGGAAGCCGAGCCTGTGCCTTCAGTGCCCGCTCCACGCCCGCGCGGGACTCGGAGATCAGGCGGCGCAGGGACGCGCCCGGCTCGGCCGAGGCCAGCCAGGCGTCCGTGCGGTCCAGGGTGTCCTGCGCGACCTGGATCGACGGGTAGAGGCCGACCACGATCTGCTGGGCCATCTCGTGCGAACGCGACTCCCAGACCTCGCTCACGGCCTCGAAGAACTTCGCCGTGTACGGCGCCAGCAGCTCGCGCTGGTCGGTCTGGACGAAGCCGCCGATGACCGCCTCCTGCACGGCGTTCGGCAGCTTGTCGGACTCGACGACCGACGCCCAGGCCTCCGCCTTCGCCTCGGCGGTCGGCCGGGCCGAACGGGCGCTGGCCGCGTGCCGCTCACCGGCCGCGGTCTTGTCCCGCTCGTACTCGCCGGCGATCTCCGCCTCGTCGAACCGGCCGACCGCGGCGAGGCGTTGTACGAACGCCCAGCGCAGCTCGGTGTCGACGGCCAGGCCCTCGATCGTCTGCGTGCCCTCCAACAGGGCGTCCAGCAGGTCGAGTTGCTCCGGCGTACGGGCCGTGGCCGCGAACGCCCTTGCCCACGCGAGCTGGTGGTCGCTGCCCGCCTCGGCGGACCGCAGATGGGCCAGCGTCGCGTCGGTCCAGCGGGTCAGCAGCGCCTCGCGGGTGGAGGGGTCGGCGTACAGCTCGATCGCCAGCTTCACCTGGCGGTGCAGCGACTGCACGACGCCGATGTCGGACTCCTTGCCGATGCCCGACAGGACGAGGGAGAGGTAGTCGCGGGTGGCGAGTTCGGCGTCCCGGGTCATGTCCCAGGCCGAGGCCCAGCACAGGGCGCGGGGGAGGGAGGACTCGAAGTCGCCGAGGTGCTCGGTGACGAAGGCCAGCGACTGCTCGTCCAGGCGGACCTTGGCGTACGACAGGTCGTCGTCGTTGAGCAGGATCACGTCCGGACGGCGCTTGCCGACCAGCTGCGGTACGGCCGTCAACTCGCCGTCCACGTCCAGCTCGACGCGCTCGTCGCGCACCAACTTGCCGGTGTCCGCGTCGAGTTCGTACAGGCCGACGGCGATGCGGTGCGGGCGGAGCGTCGGCTCGCCCTTGGCGCCGGCCGGGAGGGCGGGGGCCTCCTGGCGGACGGCGAAGGCGGTGATGACACCGTCCGCGTCCGTCTCGATCTCGGGGCGCAGGATGTTGATGCCGGCCGTCTCCAGCCACGCCTTCGACCAGGCCTTCAGATCCCGGCCCGAGGTCTCCTCCAGGGCGCCGAGCAGGTCGGACAGACGGGTGTTGCCGAAGGCGTGGCGCTTGAAGTACGCCTGCACGCCCGCGAAGAACTCGTCCATGCCGACGTACGCCACGAGCTGCTTCAGGACGCTCGCGCCCTTGGCGTACGTGATGCCGTCGAAGTTGACGAGCACGTCGTCGAGGTCGTTGATCTCGGCCATGATCGGGTGGGTGGAGGGCAGTTGGTCCTGCCGGTAGGCCCACGTCTTCATGGAGTTGGCGAAGGTCGTCCACGAGTGCGGCCACCGGGAGTCCGGGTGGTAGGACTGGCAGGCGATCGACGTGTAGGTGGCGAACGACTCGTTCAGCCACAGGTCGTTCCACCACTCCATGGTGACCAGGTCGCCGAACCACATGTGGGCCAGCTCGTGCAGGATGGTCTCGGCGCGCACCTCGTAGGCGGCATCCGTCACCTTGGAGCGGAAGACGTACTGGTCGCGGATGGTCACCGCGCCCGCGTTCTCCATCGCGCCCGCGTTGAACTCCGGCACGAAGAGCTGGTCGTACTTCTGGAACGGGTACGCGTAGTCGAACTTCTCCTGGAACCACTCGAAGCCCTGCCGGGTCACCTCGAAGATGGCGTCGGAGTCGAGGAACTCGGCGAGCGAGGGCCGGCAGTAGATGCCGAGCGGCACGCTCTGCCCGTCCTTCTCGTACACGCTGTGCACGGAGTGGTACGGGCCGACGATCAGCGCGGTGATGTACGTCGAGATGCGCGGGGTCGGCGCGAAGGTCCAGACGTCGTCCTTGGGCTCGGGCGTCGGGGAGTTCGAGACGACGGTCCAGCCGCTCGGCGCCTTCACGGTGAACTGGAAGGTCGCCTTCAGGTCTGGCTGCTCGAAGGAGGCGAAGACGCGGCGGGCGTCCGGCACCTCGAACTGGGTGTAGAGGTAGGCCTGGTTGTCGACCGGGTCGACGAAACGGTGCAGGCCCTCACCGGTGTTGGTGTACGCGCAGTCCGCGACGACCCGCAGGACGTTGCGTCCCTCCAGCAGGCCCGGGAGCGCGATCCGGGAGTCCGCGAAGACCTCGGCGGGCGCCAGCGGCTCGCCGTTCAGCGTCACCTCATTGACCGCCGGGGCGACCAGGTCGATGAACGACTCGCTGCCGCCCTCCGCGACATCGAAGCGCACCGTGGTCACGGACCGGTAGGTACCGCCCTCCTGCGCGCCGGAGAGGTCGAGATCGATCTCGTACGAGTCAACGGTCAGCAGCTTCGCCCGCTGCCGCGCCTCTTCGCGAGTCAGGTTTGTGCCAGGCACGCGGTCATCTCCTCGTTATGTGTGGGTTGCGCCATCCTTCCACGGGACCTGACCGGAACGCGATGTCCATTTCCCGCCGGTGAGCGGGCGGGCCGAGCGCGAGCCTGAAGCCATGACGACCTACACCGCACGACCCGTCGACCCGACGGTCCTGAAGGAGCTGCGCTCTGCTGACGACGCGGGCGCCCGAATGGTTCCCGTACTCGACGAGGAGGGCGGCGCCCCCCTCCGCTGCTGCCTGCGCCGCAGCGAGCCGGGCGAACGGATCGCCCTGGTCTCGTACGCCCCACTGCGCCGCTGGGCGGCGGAAACGGGGGTGGATCCGGGGGCGTACGACGAGCAGGGGCCAGTGTTCATTCATGCCGACGACTGCAGGGGCCCGGCGGACGACTCCGCGTACCCCTTCGCGAACGCCCACCGGGTGCTGCGCCGCTACTCCACCGACGGTCACATCCTGGGCGGACAGCTGGTCGAGGCACCGGACGACGAAGCCCTCCGAAACGCCTTCGACGACCCGTCCGTGGCACTGGTCCACGTCCGGGCCGTCGAGTACGGCTGCTTCCTCTACGAGGTGCGCAAGGCCTAGCGTCCTGGGGCTGGAAATCCAGCCCCTCCGGCGTTTGAGGAGCGGGGTCTGGGGCGGAGCCCCAGAAGGATGGGACGGGTAGGGGCGGCGGGGGC
>NZ_JBSFLV010000294.1:0-3266 GCF_053599215.1 Streptomyces sp. NPDC001002
CGGGGTATCAACATATCTGGCGTTGACTTTTGGCACGCTGTTGAGTTCTCAAGGAACGGCCGCTTCCTTTGTACTCACCCGCAGAACATTCTCTGGGGCTTTCCTCCGGGCGCTTCCCTTCGGTCTTGCGTTTCCGACTCTATCAGACCCTTTCGGCGTCTTTTCCCGGTCGGCGGGGCCTTTCGACATTCACTACGTTAGCCGATTCCCTCGGCAACTCATAATCGAGTTCCGCGAGTTCGAATTCAGGCATGCAGGCACGCCAAATTCGACCCCGCCAGGGGAAGTCGTAGGTAGTGGTTGGCCGCTTCCGGCTGCTGGCGATTGCCGTACCCGGTTCAAGCGGCTGGAGCTACGTTACGCACGTTCCAAGAACGAGTCAACTTGAGCGACGTCTTGGTGCATGGGCCCGATACGGGCTCACCGTCGGGTCGTTGGCGACCCAGTAGCGCCAGGGCTGGACGGCTCCGTCGCCGGAGACTCCGGTGCGGGGACCGTTGCGTACCTGGTCGGGCGGTACCGGGGTGCCCGTCAGGATGCGGAGCGGGGTGTCGCCGGTCGCGCACGCGTCCGTGCCGTCCAGGTCGCGGGTCACGTCCAGGGCGGTGGCCAGGCGTGCGGGTCCTTTGGCCAGTTCCTTGTCATTTCGGGCCGAGAGTCGACGTTTACGGGCGAGCTCGGCGCCCTCCACGACCTCGCCGGCGCGCAGCAGGATCCCGCTCGGGTTGCCCTCGGGGCCGCAGACCAGGTTCATGCAGAACCACATGCCGTATGTGAAGTAGACGTACACGTGGCCGGGCGGACCGAACATCACGTCATTGCGGGGCGTGCGACCGCGATAGGCGTGGGAGCCGGGGTCGTTCGGACCGTCGTACGCCTCGACCTCCGTCAGGCGGACGCGGATCGGGCCGTCCGGGGTCGTACGGACGAGGACGCGGCCGAGGAGGTCGGGGGCGACCTCGAGAACGGGGCGGTCGAAGAAGTGTCGGGGCAGTGGCGTAGCGTCCGGTGGCGCGATCATGGCGTCCGAGCGTAGTCCAGACCGGTCTTGGCCAAGGGGTGGTCAAGGGGTCGTCGGCTTGCCAGGGTGTGGGCGCGGAACCGGTCGGGCCCGTATCGCGTTTGTAGGGGTCAAAGGCCCACATGTACTTAGGGAGAGACATGGCGTTCAAGAAGCTGCTCGCGAGCCTGGGGGCCGGCGGAGCTTCGGTCGAGACGGTGCTGACCGAGGTCAACGTCGTGCCGGGCGGCGTCGTCCAGGGTGAGGTGCGGATCCAGGGCGGGTCCGTGAACCAGAACATCGAGGGCCTGTCCGTGGGGCTGCAGGCCAAGGTCGAGGTCGAGAGCGGCGACGAGGAGTACAAGCAGAACATCGAGTTCACCAAGGTGCGGCTCGGTGGGGCCTTCGAGCTGCAGGCCGGGGCCGTGCACGCGGTGCCGTTCGGTCTGGAGATCCCGTGGGAGACGCCGATCACGACGATCGACGGGCAGCCGCTGCGCGGGATGAACATCGGTGTGACGACCGAGCTGGCGATCGCGCGGGCCATCGACTCCGGTGACCTGGACCCGATCAGCGTGCACCCGCTGCCGGCGCAGAAGGCGATTCTGGACGCCTTCATCCAGCTGGGCTTCCGCTTCAAGAACGCGGACATGGAGCGCGGGCACATCCGGGGTACGCGGCAGTCGCTGCCGTTCTACCAGGAGATCGAGTTCTTCCCGCCGTCGCAGTACCGCGGGCTGAACCAGGTCGAGCTGAGCTTCGTGGCGGACGCGCAGGCCATGGACGTCATCCTGGAAATGGACAAGAAGCCGGGACTGTTCAGTGAGGGCAGTGACACGTTCCGGTCCTTCCAGGTCGGTCTGCACGACTTCCACGGCACCGACTGGGTCGGGTACCTCAATCAGTGGCTGTCCGAGGTCGGCAGCAAGCGCAACTGGTTCTAGGCTCGGAACTGCTGATTCCAGTAATCGATGCAGGAGGTACCGAGGTGACCGAGCTCAAGCGGCGGCCGCTCCCCCATGACTTCCACCCGCCCGTTCCGTCGTTCGGTGTGACGAGCGAGGACGTCGAGGAGGGCGGGACGCTCAAGGACGCCCAGGTCTACGCGGCCGGCAACATCTCGCCGCAACTGCGGTGGGAGGGCTTCCCGGAGGGGACCAAGAGCTTCGCCGTGACCTGCTACGACCCGGACGCCCCGACGGGCAGCGGGTTCTGGCACTGGGTCGTGTTCGACATCCCGGCCTCGGTCACCGAGCTTCCCGTGGGTGCGGGCAGCGGCAAGTTCGAGGGTCTTCCTGAGGGTGCCGTGCAGGCGCGCAACGACTACGGGAGCAAGGACTTCGGCGGTGCCGCTCCGCCGCCCGGGGACGGGCCGCACCGGTATGTGTTCACGGTGTACGCCGTGGATCAGGAGAAGCTCGGCCCGGACGCCGATGCCTCTCCCGCTTTCGTCGGTTTCAATCTGCGGTTCCACGCGATCGCGCGCGCTCAGCTGATCGGCGAGTACGAGGTTCCTGCCGAAGTCTGAGATTCACTGAACGTTTGCCCGCCTCTGGTCTTGGAAGTGATCAGAGGCGGGCATTTTTTATTGCGTTGTCCATCTCGGCGCGCCCGTCCAAAGTTGATCCAAGCCCGCCAGGGGGTGGGCCAGGTGCACGAAGGAGGTGGGCTGGATGCGGGACACGCTGGTGCTGAACGCGAGCTTCGAGCCGCTGTCCACGGTGACGTTGAACCGAGCCGTTGTCCTGGTGCTGCAGGACAAGGCCGTCGTCGAGCAGGCCCACCCCGAACTGCGCATGCGCGGAGCGGCGGTTGACATACCGGCCCCCCGGGTGATCCGGCTGTGCAGGTATGTGAGGGTCCCGTTCCGAAGACAAGCTCCGTGGTCGAGGCGGGGTGTGCTGGTCAGGGACCGGCACAAGTGCGCGTACTGCGGCAGGCGCGCGACGACCGTGGACCACGTGGTGCCGCGGTCGCAGGGCGGACAGGACACCTGGCTGAACACGGTGGCCTCGTGCGCGGAGGACAACCACCGCAAGGCGAACCGGACTCCGGAGCAGGCTCAGATGCCGCTGCTGCGGCCGCCGTTCGAGCCGACGCCCGCGGACGCGATGCTGTTGTCGCTGGGTAACGACGACTTCGCGGCGCTGCCAGACTGGCTCTCGCAGCCCGCGCCGGCTGCGTAGGCGGACGGGAGAGCGCCTACGACACCCACCGCCGCGATCTTCCCGATCGACGCCGAGACCATCAAGTACCTGAAGCTGAC
>NZ_JBSFLV010000295.1:0-3109 GCF_053599215.1 Streptomyces sp. NPDC001002
GCCGCCCGGCGGCGGGCGGCGCGGCCCGCTTCCCGGCCGGGCGCACGGGCGCTTCCTTGACGAGCGTCATGGCGGTACGTCCCCTCAGCCCGCGAACGCGGCCTTGGCCTCGCCGAACAGCGCTTTCGCGGCGTCGGCCGGCTTGGACTTGCCCTGGGCCACCTCGCCGCCCAGGCGCAGGAACGCGGCCTCGATGACGTCGGCGCCGGACGGATGCGGGGTGATCTTCCCGAGCACACCGGCGTCGGCGACCTCGGTCTCGTAGGCGGCGACGCCCTTGTTGTTGGGGTCGGTGGGCTTGAACGCGGCGTACTGCTCGGTGGTGGCGAGGATGCCGCGGTCGTAGCCCATGATCTTTCCGACCTCGGGGTCGTGGACCATGAAGTCGATGAACTGGGCGGCTTCCTTGGGGTGCTTGGTGCCGGCGAAGGCGCTGAGCATCAGCGAGCCGAGGTACTGGCCGGTGTCCTTGCCGTCGGTGGTGGGGATCGGCGCGAGCCCGTAGTCCGACTCGCCCTCGCCCTCGTAGCGGATGGAGAAGTTGTCCCAGGTGAACTCGGACGCGGCCAGGCCTGCGGAGAGGCCGGACTTGGGCTTGACCTGTTCGATCTTCTTCGGGTCGGCGACCAGGCCGGACTTGACGCGCTTGTAGCCGTCGGCCCACCACTGGGTCAGGTCGTCCTCGGTGAAGCCGAGGTCGGAGTCGGTGAAGAAGGCCTTGCCGTTCTGGCGCAGGTAGAGGTCGTAGAGGTACATGATGCTGAAGTAGCCGGTGTCCCCGGCGATCTTCAGCTTGTCCTGGATCGTCTGGAGGGCGTCGAAGTAGTCGTCCCAGGTCCAGCCGAACTTGGCCTCGACGCCGGCCTTCTTGAAGGCCTTGAGGTCGATGACGAGCGCCATGGTGTTGGCGCCGACGGGTACGCCGAGCTGTTTTCCGTCGGCCTGACCGGCTGTCAGAACTCCGTTGCGGAAGTTCTCCAGACTCAGATTCCCCGAGTCCGCCTGTGTCTTGAGGTCCATCAGAACACCGCGCTTGTCGTACTTGCGCAGAAAGCCGACCGCATTCTGGAAAACGTCCGGCGGATTCCCACCGGAAGCCTGTGTCTGGAACTTCTCCCAGAACGCCTCGTAGTCGGTGAATTCGGGCTTGATTTTGATCTTCGGATACTTCTTCTCGAAGAGCGCGATGGTCTTCTTGATGGCGATGGTGCGCGGTTCGCCGCCCCACCACGCATAACGGAGCGTCACATTCCCGTCTCCGGAACCGCTTTCCCCACCGCAGCCCGCCGTCGCGGCCAGCCCGAGCACGGCCGCCGAAGCTCCGGCGGCCTTGAGGATCGTACGTCTCTCGACATTCCTGCTGGTTCCCACAGTCGGGCCCCTCCCCGGCATCGTTGCCGCCTGCGTGAATCGTTTCAAGTAAGCGCTTGCTGGCACAAGGTACGGAGGGTCCAGGGGTGCGTCAATGATTCGGACAGGAATTTCTCAAGGGCCGGCAAGGCGCGGCGGGGCGCTCGACGGCGGGACGAGGCGGCCGGTGCGGCGCCGTCGCAGGTGGGAGGCGCGCGGCCGACGGGCCGAACAGCAGGCGGCTCCGCCGGGGAAGAACGTCCGGGAGCAGGCGTTTGAAGGAGCATCAGGGACGCCGTACGGACGCCTGCACGACGGCGGCCCACCTGCACTGAAGCAGATGGGCCGCCGTCTTCGGGTGGGCGATACTGGGTTCGAACCAGTGACCTCTTCGGTGTGAACGAAGCGCTCTCCCACTGAGCTAATCGCCCGGACGCAGGAAGAAGATTACCCCATGTCAGGGGGTACCCATGACCGTCGGCGAGCCGCGATGAGCACCCCCGCGCGGGTCACTGGTCCTTGATGTTCCAGGGCATCTCAAGCCCGAACTTCCACAAGTAGACGCCGACCAGGGCCGCGATGATCACGAGGCCGATCGAGGTCAGGATGATGTTGCGCCGCCGCACCTTGGGGTCGAGGGCCTTCTGGGCCGCCTCGGTGACCTTGCGCTTGGTCCAGCGCAGCACCAGCTGGGCCCAGACGAACTCGGTCGCCCAGATCGCCATGCCGCCGAAGATCACGACCCAGCCGGGTCCCGGCAGCGGCAGCATCACGATGCCGGCGGCCACGACCGCGAGGCCGATCACGAAGATGCCGACCTGCCAGCTCAGATGCAGGACACGGCGCGCCTTTACAAACTCCGGCGCCTTGGAGCCGAGGCCCCGCTCACCGTCTGTGGCGTCCGTCTTCGTCACGTCCGCGCCGTTCCCGTCCGATGCCACGGCGACCTCGCCGGGCTCGTCACTCCCCGTATCCATACGGCCAAACCCTACCGGACGGAAACCGGTCACCGGAATGGTCGTACCGTGCGAACAGGCTCTCGGCCGGAAGAGTTACGTAAAGGCACGCAAAACACTCAGAGGGGTTTACAACGGCACCGTAGGTGGCATGTCGATTTCGCCGACGTGCGAATCCCCGAGCGCACACTGAGCGAAAGGCCCTGGCGCTTATGAACACCACGGTCAGCTGCGAGCTGCACCTGCGCCTCGTTGTGTCGAGCGAGTCCTCCCTGCCTGTCCCCGCAGGCCTGCGGTACGACACGGCCGACCCCTACGCCGTGCACGCCACCTTCCACACCGGAGCCGAGGAGACCGTCGAGTGGGTGTTCGCCCGCGACCTCCTCGCGGAAGGCCTCCACCGGCCCACCGGCACCGGCGACGTCCGTGTCTGGCCGTCGCGCAGCCACGGTCAGGGCGTCGTGTGCATCGCCCTGAGCTCCCCGGAGGGCGAAGCCCTCCTGGAGGCCCCGGCGCGGGCGCTGGAGTCCTTCCTGAAGCGAACGGACGCCGCCGTGCCCCCCGGCACGGAACACCGGCACTTCGATCTCGATCAAGAGCTCTCCCACATCCTGGCGGAGAGCTAGGCCCGCGGCCGCACGAAGCCGCCCGGCGCCGTCGACTCGGGGAGACGGCTCGGGCTTCGACATCCGCATACCGTGCGCACCGGCGCCGGGACCCCGCTCCCCCGCCGGGGCGGGCCGCCCGCCTGCACAACCCCCCCCACCCGAAATCACACCACATAAAAAAAAACACCCAATAGG
>NZ_JBSFLV010000296.1:0-3098 GCF_053599215.1 Streptomyces sp. NPDC001002
GCCAGCGGCGAAGCACCCCCACAGGCGACGTCCACCCTTCAACATGCCCGCATGGGTGGGCGGGTGGGAGGGGCACTGGACGTGGGAGGCGTCGCGTCGTAGCGTCGGGGGCCGTGTGTTGGTTAGCAGCGCTAGTTTTCGTTTGTGTCGGAGGGTTCCATGGCCGCGTCCTCGAAGTTGCCCCCGTTCGACCCCGCCGACCCGCTCGGGATCGACGATCTGCTGGAGCCGGAGGATCTCGCGGTGCGGGAGACCGTGCGGGCGTGGGCGGCGGACCGGGTGGTGCCGTATGTCGCCGAGTGGTACGAGGACGGGGAACTGCCGGGTATCCGGGAGTTGGCCCGGGAGCTTGGGGCCATCGGCGCGCTCGGGATGTCCCTCACCGGCTACGGGTGCGCCGGTGCCAGTGCCGTGCAGTACGGGCTCGCCTGTCTGGAGCTCGAAGCCGCCGACTCCGGGATCCGGTCCCTCGTGTCCGTGCAGGGGTCGCTCGCCATGTACGCCATTCATCGGTTCGGGAGTGAGACGCAGAAGCAGGACTGGTTGCCGCGTATGGCCTCCGGCGACGTCATCGGGTGCTTCGGGCTCACCGAGCCCGACCACGGGTCCGACCCCGCCGCGATGCGGACGTACGCCAAGCGGGACGGCGGCGACTGGGTGCTCAACGGGCGGAAGATGTGGATCACGAATGGGTCCGTGGCCGGGGTCGCCGTCGTGTGGGCGCAGACCGAGGAGGGGATCCGCGGGTTCGTCGTGCCTACCGACACGCCAGGGTTCGCCGCGCCCGAGATCCGGCACAAGTGGTCCCTGCGCGCCAGCGTCACCAGCGAGCTCGTCCTCGACGACGTACGGCTGCCCGCCGACGCCGTGCTGCCGGAGGTCGTCGGGCTGAAGGGGCCGTTGAGCTGTCTGTCCCACGCCCGGTACGGGATCGTGTGGGGGGCCATGGGCGCGGCACGCAGCTGTTTCGAGACCGCCGTGGACTACGCGAAGTCACGGGAGCAGTTCGGGCGGCCGATCGGGGGCTTCCAGCTCACCCAGGCCAAACTCGCCGACATGGCGGTCGAACTGCACAAGGGGATCCTGCTCGCCCACCACCTGGGGCGCCGCATGGACGCCGGCCGCCTGCGTCCCGAGCAGGTCAGCTTCGGCAAGCTCAACAACGTACGAGAGGCCATCGAGATCTGTCGTACGGCACGGACGATCCTCGGTGCCAACGGGATCTCGCTGGAGTACCCGGTGATGCGGCACGCGACGAACCTGGAGTCGGTGCTCACGTACGAAGGCACCGTCGAGATGCACCAGCTCGTGCTGGGCAAGGCGCTCACCGGACTCGACGCCTTCCGGTAGGAAGACCCGAGGACCCTGATCGACGTTGATCAACCCTGCGGGAGGCAGGGCCGGTAAGCGGCCCTGCCTCAGCTCTGGTTGAAGAATCCGTCCTCACGGCGCGCGGCCGGGTCGCCGCTGACGATCTCCGTGTTGGCGGGGGTCAGCAGGAAGACACGGTTCGCGACCCGCTCGATCGTGCCGCGCAGGCCGAAGGTCAGTCCGGCCGCGAAGTCGACGACGCGCTTGGCGTCGGACGCCTCCATGGCCGTGAGGTTCACGATGACCGGCACGCCCTCGCGGAAGAGCTCACCGATGGCGCGGGCGTCCCGGAAGCTGTCCGGGGTGACCGTGCCGATCCGGCGGCCCTTCTCCTCGGCGGTGTCCGAAGCCACCTTGACCCGAGGGTCGGTGACCCAGGCCTCCCCGGGCTGCTCGGTCCCCTCGGAGTAGTCGTCGTCGTAGTAGCGCTCGTCATCGTTGTCGTCGACGAGGCCAAGCCAGGCACTCGCCTTGCGTACCGATCCCATGGACGCCTCCTCTCACAGCGGTCTTTCTTGCTTTCCGCATCCCTATGGTCATCCATGATGCTGATGACGCGCCAAGTGGATAGACGCCGCGCGGGGGGTTTGTGACGGTACTGGTGCACAGCCCATACGTCGAGAGCCCGGTTGTAGCAAGGGGCGTTCCCCACACGGCTGCTGACTGTGAGTGAAATATGATTCTTCACGGCGTATGGGTGATGCACGGGGCGTACGGGTGAACGGGGTGGTCGCTACGATGCAGCAGCTCAACGTCCTACACGCCACGGGGGAGTGCTGTGTTCGGAATCGTTCGGCCCTGCCGTCATCGGCTCGGTGAAAATCTCAAGACCCAGTGGATGGCCCACTTGTGCGGGCTCTGTCTCGCGCTGCGCAAGGACCACGGACAGTTCGCACGAGTCGTGACGAACTACGACGGACTTCTCATATCGGTCCTGACGGAAGCTCAGGCCGCCGGTGCCACCGGGCAGTCGGGCGGATGGCGGCGTACGGCGGGCCCGTGCCCGTTGCGCGGGATGCGGACCGCCTCCGTCGCCCGGGGCGAGGGCGCGCGGCTCGCGGCCGCCGTCTCGCTGGTGCTCGCCTCCGCCAAGGTGCGTGACCATGTCGCCGACGGGGACGGGCTGCTGGCGCGCAAGCCGGTGGCGCTCGCGGCGCGCCGGGTGGCCAAGCGGTGGGACGCGGCGGGAGCCCGTACCGGATCCGAGGTCGGCTTCGACACCGCCGTGCTCGTCGACGCGGTGGACCGGCAGGTCGGCATCGAGACCCTCGCCGGGCCGGGCACGCCGATCCTGACGGTCACCGAACCGACCGAGACCGCCACGGCCGCCGCCTTCGCGCACACCGCGCGGCTCGCCGGGCGGCCGGGCAACGCCGAACCGCTCGCCGAGGCCGGACGCCTCTTCGGACGGCTCGCACATCTGCTGGACGCCGTGGAGGACAAGGAATCCGACGCCGCGTCGGGCGCCTGGAACCCGCTCACGGCGACCGGGACCCCGCTCGTCGAGGCGCGCCGGCTCGCCGACGACGCGCTGCACGGGATCCGGCTCGCGCTGCGCGAGGCCGACTTCGGCGACGGCAAGCTCGCGCACCGCCTGCTCGTGCACGAGCTGAGCACGTCCGTCGACCGGGCCTTCGCGGGCACCTCCTGCGCCCACGGGCACGGGGACGCGCCCTCGCTGGCCGGGCCGTACGCGCCGCCCGGCGGTCCCGGTGGGCCGCCGCTGC
>NZ_JBSFLV010000297.1:0-3071 GCF_053599215.1 Streptomyces sp. NPDC001002
GCCCAGGCATCGCCTCTGTCGGTGCCGGGGCCTGGGCCGCCTGCATGATCCGCGGACAGGCCCTAAGCTGCCGCTCATGCTGACGGTGGGCCTGACCGGTGGTATCGGTGCCGGCAAGAGTGAGGTGTCACGGCTGCTCGTCGCGTGCGGGGCCGTGCTGATCGACGCGGACCGCATCGCGCGCGAGGTCGTGGCGCCGGGTACGCCCGGTCTCGCGGCCGTCGTGGACGCCTTCGGCGCGGACGTGCTCGCCGCCGACGGCAGTCTGGACCGGCCCAAGCTGGGCTCGATCGTCTTCGCCGATCCGGCCAGGCTCGCCGTCCTCAACTCGATCGTGCATCCCCTGGTCGGCGCCCGCTCCCATGAACTCGAAGCGGCCGCCGCCGACGACGCGGTCGTCGTGCACGACGTGCCCCTTCTCGCCGAGAACAGCCTCGCCCCGCGCTACGACGTCGTGATCGTCGTCGACGCCAGTCCCGAGACCCAGCTCGACCGGCTCGTGCGGCTGCGCGGCATGACCGAGGAGGACGCACGCGCGCGTATGGCCGCGCAGGCGACGCGGGAGCAGCGCCGGGCGATCGCGGACGTCGTCATCGACAACGACGTACCGCTGGCGGACCTGGAGCGCCGGGTGAAGGACGTGTGGGCGGAACTGACGCGTGGGGCGCACGGGACGGGCGGGGCGGCGCGGGCGTCGGAGGAATAGCGGCCCGCTGTCGGGGCGTTGAACTGCTTGAGACAGGGAAGGACTTTGCCGTGCCCGAGATCAGCGGTTCGACCGGACGTACTCCGGAGACGCATGTCATCGACTTCCGTGCGGCCGAGCAACTGCTCAACGCACGGGACCCGCGGGGCGCGGTGAAGCTGCTCGACGGAGTGATCGCCGCACACCCCGAGAACACCGCCGCCCGGCTGCTGCGCGCGCGTGCCTTCTTCGCCGCCGCGCAACTGCGGCCCGCCGAGCTGGAGTTCACGATCGTCCTGGAGCGCGAGCCGGACAACGCGTACGCGCATTTCGCGCTCGCCCGCACCTACGAGCGCCGGGGCCTGCCCGAGCAGGCCAAGCGGCACTTCCGGCTGGCCGCCGCGCTGGACCCCAACCCGCAGTACCTGCGGCACGCCGACTTCGAGTCCTGAGTCTTCCGAGGGCCCTGGCGCGCTAGCGCCTGCGGCTCTCCGGTGGCCGGTACGGGGGGATGTCCTTGCCCGGCTGATAGTGCGGGCCCTGTCTGATGTGCCGCAGGACGAACGCCAGGTCGACGGTGATCACCAGCCACAGCACCCCGCAGGCCAGGGCCCAGCCGGGGCGCCCGGCGAGGGCGAAGGCGACCGTGCCGAACACCGCCCAGACCAGCCCCCACACGGTCAGCCAGAAGCGGGCCCGCAGGGCACTGCGCGCGGTCGTCGGTTCACTGCCGGTACGCATCGCTGATCACCGTTCCTCTCTGCAACGTACTCTTCGGTGCGGAGGTCCACCACAAGGGGTTCATACGGGTCTGTACGGGGCCATGAGGGTCTGTACGGGTCCATGACGTGCAGGGGGTTCATCACGTGCTTCCGGTAGCCGAGGAACTGGCCGAGACGCTCTTCGACCTGGCGGTACCCCACGAGGACATCAACGAACTCGTCCAGATCGGCCGGCGGGTGACCGAGGACCCGGAACTGCTGCGGTTCCTGGAGGCGTCGGTCGACGAACTGGTCCGGGGGATGGGGGAGATCGGCACCGCGGTCGACCTGCCCGAGCTCGACTGGCCGTCGGGCGATCTGCAGCGCTCCTTCCCCGTGTTCGTGTTCGTGGCCGCGCTGCCGTACACGCGGGCCTATCACCGCGCCCGGGGCGTGCCGGACGAGGTGTCCCGCCGCACCCTCGCCGACCTCGGGCGGAACATGGTGGTGCACCGCAGGCGGTACGGGAAGCTGGGCGTGCAGGCCCCCTGGTGGCTGACCCACCACTTCCGGGGCGAGCTGTACCAGCTGGGCCGGCTGCAGTTCGAGCGGGCCAGGCTCGGGGAGCGTACGGCGCGGTCGGTCACGGCGGCGGGGCTGGACGCGACCGCCGGCACGGCCTGTCTCAACCTCCACATCCCCGACTTCTTCGGCCCGCTGTCACCGGCCGCCTGCGACCGCTCGCTGACGCTGGCCCGGGAGTTCTTCGCGCGGCACTATCCCGAGGAGAAGTTCCGGGCCGGGCTCTGCCATTCCTGGCTGCTGGACCCGCAGTTGAGGGACTACCTGCCCGAGTACTCCAACATCGTCCGCTTCCAGGAACGCTTCCGGCTCGCCCGCGCGGACGCCGAGCCGTCCGACTCCGAACCGGTCCAGTTCGTTTTCGGGGACCCGGAGTTGGCGGTCGAGAACCTGCCCCGACGGACGGCCGTGGAGCGGGCTGTCGGGGACCATCTGCGGGCGGGCGGCCACTGGTACATCGGGCACGGGTGGTTCCCGCTCTAGCGCGGCGACGGTTCGGTTCTTCCGGTCCGACAACGGCCCTCGATCCGCGATGAGTTACGGGGCGCGGCCCGGTCTACCTCTGTGAAAGCGACACGCACCGCTCATCACAGGAGACCGAGATGTCCCAGACCACCGCCCCCGTCACCGCCGCCGCCCGCCGTCCCGTCATCGCCGAGTCCGAGACCACGCGCGGCCGCCGCGCCCGCATCGCCCTGCGCACCCTGCAGGTGGTGCTCGCCCTCTTCTACGCCGTCGCCAGCGCCCTGCCGAAGCTGATCGCGCACCCCTCGGCCGCCGACTCCTTCGACAAGATCGGCTGGGGCAGCACGGGCATGTACGTCATCGGCGCACTCGAACTGGCCGGTGCCGTCGCCCTGTTGATCCCGCTGCTGCAATCGGTGGCCGCCGTCGCGCTGAGCGGCCTGATGGTCGGCGCGTTCATCGTCCAGCTGACGGTCTTCGACGGCGAGAACGCGGCGACCCCGCTCATCCTGATCGTCCCCCTGGCCCTCATCGCCTGGGCCCGGCGCCGGCACACCACGGATCTGCTCCGCCGGGTGGGGCTGCGCGCGTGACCCGACGAAGACGGTGGCGTCCGGCGGGCCGAGCTTTCTCGGCCC
>NZ_JBSFLV010000298.1:0-2536 GCF_053599215.1 Streptomyces sp. NPDC001002
GGCTCTCCCGACTGGACTCGAACCAGTAACCTGCCGGTTAACAGCCGGCTGCTCTGCCAATTGAGCTACGGAAGATCGAAGCTCCCCCGACTGGACTCGAACCAGTAACCTGCCGGTTAACAGCCGGCTGCTCTGCCAATTGAGCTACGGAGGAACGCCTCGTTGCATCGAACGTAGCTACCTGGGTAATCGCCAGGGGGCGGACGCTCGCTGCGACACATACATTAGCGCAAGCAGGGGGGTGCTCCGCCAATCGGTACTCCCCGGCACCTATGCCGCACCGAAGATCCGCACGAGGGAAGGGTGGCCGTCATGCGCTACAAGCTCACGTTCGTCGCCGGGCTGGCGCTGGGTTACGTGCTGGGCACGCGAGCCGGGCGCGAGCGTTACGAGCAGTTGATGAAGTCGGCTCGTCAGGTCGCGCAGAACCCCGCCGTCCGCAACACCGCCGAGTCCGCCGCCCAACAGGGCCGCCAGTTCGCCGGCAAGGCGTACCACGCGGTCAGCGACAAGGTCGGCGACCGCGTCCCCGACTCGGTCGCGGAGCGAGTCCGCTCCCTGAGGGACCGCAACACCAACGGCTCAAACGGGGACGACTGGGGCACCAGCAACACTTGAGACCGACGGTGACGCAATCGCCCCTAGGGGCGCGAGGAACTGCGCGACCAGCCACGGACGGGCCCGCACCCGCCCGATCACGCGCACCCCTACGGCTCCACGGCCAAACCCAGCGGAGCGATGCGGCAGAATTTTGGCCATGGGGATAGTCGCCGGGTTGGACAGTTCGCCCGATTTCACTCGCATCGTCGTCTGCGACGCAGACACGGGAGCCGTACTCAGGCAGGGGTATGCCCCGCATCCGGTAGACGGCGCCGAGGGCACGCGGCCCTCCGACATCGATCCACAGGCCTGGCTGCTGTCCCTCGGTGAGGCCGCCGGCGGCGGGCTGCTCGAAGGCGTGCAGGCCATCGGGGTGTCGGCCCAGCAGAACGCCGTGGTCCCGCTGGACTCGCAGGGAAACACCGTCAGACCCGCGATGGTCGGCGGTGACAAGCGGGCGCAGGTCGCGGCGGCCGATCTGATCGACGCGCTCGGCGGTCGCCAGGCGTGGGCGCAGGCCGTGGGCTCCGTCCCGCAGGCCGCCCAGCCGGTGACCAAGCTGCGCTGGCTGAACAAGACCGAGCCGGACAACGCCCTGCGCACCGCCGTCCTCATGCAGGCGCACGACTGGCTCGTATGGCAGTTGCTCGGGCGCCCGGTGCGCCGTACCACCGATCGTGGTGGGGCCTCCGGGACCGGGTACTGGTCGGCGGCCACCGGCGGATACCGGCCCGATCTGGTCGAGCTGGCGCTCGGTCACCAGGTCATGCTGCCCGAGGTGATCGGGCCGGCGGAGGCGGCCGGTACGACGCCGGAGGGGCTGTTGATCTCGGCGGGGACCGGCGAGACCATGGCCGCCGCCTTCGGGCTCGGGATCGGGCTCGGGGACGCCGTCGTGTCGCTCGGCGCCTCCGGGTCCGTGATGGCCGTACACGGTGAGGCACTTGTCGATCAGAGCGGGATGATCACCTCGCTGGCCGACGCGACCGGCATGCACCTGCCGGTCGTCACCACGCTGAACGCCGTACGGGCCCTGCGCGGGACCGCCGAGCTGCTCGGGCTGCCCGATCTGGAGAGCCTGTCCGAGCTGGCGATGAAGTCGACGCCCGGCTCGCACGGGCTGGTGCTGCTGCCCTATCTGGAGGGCGAGCGGACGCCCAACCTGCCGCACACGGCGGGAACCCTGACCGGTCTGCGCCGCGAATCTATGCGTGCAGAACACCTCGCGCGGGCCGCCTTCGAGGGCATGCTGTGCGGGCTCGCCGACGCCCTTGACGTGCTGCGCGGCCGGGGTGTCGACGTACGGCGGATCTTCCTGCTGGGGGCGGCGGCCGAGCTGCCGGCCGTGCAGGCCGCGGCGCCGTCGCTGTTCGGCGCGCAGGTCGTCGTACCGCAGCCCGCGGACTACGCGGCGCTCGGTGCCGCCCGGCAGGCCGCCTGGGCGCTCGGGGTCACGCAGGGCACGCTCGACCGGCGCAACCCGCCGCAGTGGCAGGGGGCCGCCGCGCAGGTGCTCGATCCCGGCGAGGATCTGGCCGTGGGGCAGGCCGTGCGCCAGCAGTACGTGTCGGTCCGGGAGCAGACGCATCCGAACGCTTTCCGCTCGTGACTTCACGAGTCGGCAAAGGACACCGCCCATAAGGCGGTAAAGCGCACTGCCGTCGGCTTAATCGGTTGAGGTAACGCGGGTGGAGTGTCCGACGATAGGAGCCTGGGGCACAAGCCCGCCCCGCCCCACCGCCGATCCGAGAGACGTAGCGTGCTCATACGACTTCTGCGGACCTATCTCAGGCCCTACAGGAAACCCATCGCCCTGCTGGTGCTGCTGCAGTTCCTGCAGACCTGCGCCACCCTCTACCTGCCCACCCTGAACGCGCATCGGGCGTCGGTCTCGCCGAGGCCCAGCAGCTGCACGGCAAGGAGATGTCGTACAACA
>NZ_JBSFLV010000299.1:0-2393 GCF_053599215.1 Streptomyces sp. NPDC001002
GTAGTTGTACAGCGCGGCGGTCGCGCCCTTCACGGTGTTGAGCAGCGAGTCCTAGTTCTCGGTGTCGAGGGCGTTCGACTGCAGCAACACCACGCTGTACGGGCGCCGCCGCACCGCCTCGGTCAGCTGGCCGCCCTCCTCGTAGCCGACGTAGCCGGGCGGGGCGCCGACCAGGCGGGCCACGCTGTGCTTCTCGCCGTACTCCGACATGTCGATGCGGACCATCGCCCGCTCGTCGTCGAAGAGGAAGTCGGCGAGGGCTTTGGCGAGTTCCGTTTTGCCTACGCCCGTGGGGCCGAGGAAGAGGAACGAGCCTGTCGGGCGGTCCGGGTCCGCGATGCCGGCCCTCGTGCGCCGTACCGCGTCCGACACCGCCTGCACTGCCTCCCGTTGGCCGATCAGGCGCTTGCCCAGCTCGTCCTCCATGCGCAGCAGCTTCTGCGTCTCGCCCTCCATGAGGCGGCCGGCCGGGATGCCGGTCCAGGCGGCGACGACGTCCGCGATGTCGTCGGAGCCGACCTCGTCCTTGACCATGGTGTCCCGGGAGGCCTCCACCTCGGCCTCCGAGGCGGCCTCCAAGTCCCGCTCCAGCGTGGGGATCTCGCCGTACAGCAGCTTGGACGCGGTGTCGAAGTCGCCGTCGCGCTGGGCCCGTTCGGCCTGGCCGCGCAACTCGTCGAGCTTCTCCTTGAGTTCACCGACGCGGTTGAGGGACTGCTTCTCCTTCTCCCAGCGCGCGGTCAGCCCCCGCAGCTCCTCCTCCTTGTCGGCGAGGTCGCGGCGCAGCTTCTCCAGGCGGTCCCGGGAGGCCGGGTCGGTCTCCTTCTCCAGCGCCAGCTCCTCCATCTTCAACCGGTCGACCACACGCTGGAGTTCGTCGATCTCGACGGGGGACGAGTCGATCTCCATGCGGAGGCGGGAGGCCGCCTCGTCGACCAGGTCGATGGCCTTGTCGGGGAGGAAGCGGGAGGTGATGTAGCGGTCGGAGAGGGTGGCCGCGGCGACCAGCGCGCTGTCCGCGATCTGCACCTTGTGGTGGGCCTCGTAGCGGCCCTTGAGCCCGCGCAGGATCGCGATCGTGTCCTCGACCGACGGCTCCGCGACCAGCACCTGCTGGAAGCGGCGCTCCAACGCCGGGTCCTTCTCGATGCGTTCGCGGTACTCGTCCAGCGTCGTCGCGCCGACCATGCGCAGTTCGCCGCGCGCGAGCATCGGCTTCAGCATGTTGCCGGCGTCCATGGCGGAGTCCCCGCCCGCGCCGGCGCCCACGACGGTGTGCAGCTCGTCGATGAACGTGATGATCTGGCCGTCGGAGTCCTTGATCTCCGCCAGCACCGTCTTGAGCCGCTCCTCGAACTCGCCGCGGTACTTGGCGCCCGCGACCATCGCGCCCAGGTCGAGGGCGACCAGCCGCTTGTTCTTGAGGGACTCGGGCACATCGCCCTTGACGATCCGCTGGGCGAGCCCCTCGACGACGGCGGTCTTGCCGACGCCGGGCTCACCGATCAGGACCGGGTTGTTCTTCGTACGACGGGACAGCACCTGCACGACCCGCCGGATCTCCTGGTCGCGGCCGATGACGGGATCGAGCTTCCCCTCCCGCGCGGCCGCGGTGAAGTCCGTGCCGAACTTCTCCAGCGCCTTGTACTGGCCCTCCGGGTCAGCCGTGGTCACCCGGCGCCCTCCCCTCGCCTTCTGGAAGGCCTCCTGCAGCTTCTTCGCGGTGGCCCCCTGCCCGGACAGTACGTCACCGGCCGCGCCGCCCTTCGCGGCGATCCCGATGAGCAGGTGCTCCGTGGACAGGTACTCGTCGCCGAGCTCCTTGGCCCGCTCGGCCGCGTCCGCGATGACCGCGAGCAGCTCCCGGTTGGGCTGCGGCGGCGCGACGGTGGAGCCGGTCACGCTGGGCAGCGCGCCCAGCAGCTTCTCCGCGCCGGCCCGGACGGCGGCCTGGTCGGCGTCGACGGCGGCGAGCAGGTCGGTGATGTTCTCGTTCTCCTGCCCCTGGAGCAGAGCGAGGAGCAGGTGGGCGGGGGTGAGGTCGGAATGCGCCTCGGTCACGGCCCGGTTGCTGGCCGCGTTGATCGCGTCCCGGCTCCGGTTGGTCAGCTCTGCGTCCACGTTCGCGTTCTCCTCCTTGCGAGTCCTTGCAAGTTCTTACGGGTCTCCCATGCTGACTCAGTCAGCGTGCACAAAGTTGAGTCTATTCCACTCAAGGCGACGGGGACACAAAAACGCCCCCGCACAGGCGGAGGCGTCGGCTGTTTTCGGCCACAAACTGCAGCGGCGTCACCGTGTTCAGGTCACGGTGACGCCGAGTTCACCCCCCTGAAGTCGGCCAACGCTCGGCAGTCCGGCAACCGCATGGGCTCCATGATCAAGTCGAACTGGGC
>NZ_JBSFLV010000300.1:0-2368 GCF_053599215.1 Streptomyces sp. NPDC001002
AGTGCCCACCTCGCACCGTGGTACGGTTGCCACACAACGGCGCGGGGTGGAGCAGCTCGGTAGCTCGCTGGGCTCATAACCCAGAGGTCGCAGGTTCAAATCCTGTCCCCGCTACTGCAGTTCGAAGGCCCGGATCCTTTACGGATCCGGGCCTTCGACGTGTGCGAACGCATGTACCGAGCCCGAGTTGGCCGTGCCGCTGTGGGGAGTTGAGGGAACTGTGTTTGACTTGTCTCTCTGTGGGCATGTCGACAAAACGCTGAAGTGACCTCACTGGCTGCGGTATACCAGGTGTACCCAGGTTGCAGGTGGTGCGACGATGGACGTTATGGGGGACAAGGCAACTCTGTTCGAGACAGGGCGATTTGTGCAGCCCTCCGGGCAGGACGATGCCGTGGAGGCCGCCGAGGAGGCTGCCGAGGAGCTTCGTCAGCGGCTCGCGGCCGAGGCCGGTGACGCCGAGGCGAAGAGTGTCCTCGGGGCCATGCTGCTGCGCCGTGGCGACCTCGACGGTGCCGAGCCCCATCTGCGTGCCGCCACCGCGGCCGGTGACCGTGCCGCCGCCAACAACCTGGGAGTCCTCCTCCACCAGCGCGGATACGCCGACGAGGCGGCCGGCTGGTGGCGGATCGCCGCCGTGGCCGGTTCGGCCGCCGCCGCGCACGCCCTCGGGCGCCACCACCGTGAGCGCGGGGACGAGCCCGCCGCCGAGTACTGGCTGCGCCAGTCCGCCGAGCAGGGCCACCCCCTGGGCGCGTATGCGCTCGCCGATCTGCTGGAGCACCGCGGGGACGCGGGCGCCGAGGACTGGATGCGGGCCGCCGCCGAGCGGGGGCACCGGGAGGCGGCGTACCGGCTGGCGCGTGCGATCGACCGCAGGGCCGCGCACGAGACCGGGACCGGTGCCGACGACGGCGCCGCGCTGCCGGCGGAGGCCGAGCGGTTCTACCGGCAGTCCGCCGCGCGCGGGCACCGGCGGGCCGCGCTGCAACTCGGCGCGATCCTGGAGCGGCGCGGCGAGCTCAAGGAGGCCGGGCGCTGGTACCTGACGTCCGCCAAGGACGGCGAGGCGCGGGCCGCCTGCGCGCTGGGCTTCCTGCTGCGCGACGCCGGCGACACCGAGAGCGCCGCCGTGTGGTGGCTCCGCGCTGCCCAGGACGGCGACGGCAACGCGGCCAACGCGCTGGGCGCCCTGCACGCCGAGCGCGGCGAGACCCAGACCGCCGAGCGCTGGTACCGCGCGGCGATGGACGCGGGCGACGACAACGGCGCGTACAACCTCGGGCTGCTCTGCGCCGAGCAGGGCCGCACCGCACAGGCCGAGCAGTGGTACCGGCGCGCCGCCTACGCCGGACACCGCGAGGCGGCGAACGCGCTGGCCATCCTGCTCCTCCAGGGCGGCGACACGGCCGGCGCCGAGCCCTGGTTCTCCAAGGCCGCCGAGGCCGGCAGCGTGGACGCCGCCTTCAACCTGGGCATCCTGTTCGCGGGCCGCGACGAGGACGAGGTCGCGCTGCGCTGGTACGAGCGCGCAGCCGCCGCCGGACACACCGAGGCGGCGCTGCAGGTCGGCATCGCCCGGCTGCGCGACGGCGACGAGCGCGCGGCCGAGCGGCATCTGCGGTGCGCGGCCGGCGGCGGCAGCCCCGAGGCGGCGTACCGGCTGGCCACCGTGCTCGACGCGCGGCGCCCGCCGGAGCCGGCGCACGAGCTGGGCGAGACGGTGCACGAGAAGACCGAGTGCGAGGAGTGGTACGAGCGCGCGGCCTCCCAGGGGCACCGGCGTGCCCAGGTGCGCGTCGGCATGATGGCCGCGGCCCGCGGCGACGTCGTCGAGGCGGCCCGCTGGTACCGGGCGGCGGCCGAGGCCGGCTCCCGCAACGGCGCCTTCAACCTCGGGCTGCTGCTCGCCCGGGAGGGCAGCGAGCCGGAGGCGGCGGTGTGGTGGACCCGCGCCGCCGACGCCGGGCACGGCCGGGCCGCGCTGCGCCTCGCCCTGGTCTACGCGCGGCGCGGCGAGCTGGCCGAGGGACAGCGCTGGGCGGACCGCGCGGTGACGCTGGGGCCGGCCGAGGTGAGCAAGCGGGCGGCCCGGCTGCGGGACGCGCTGGGCCAGGAGCTGTCGGCCTGAGCCGCGAAGGCCCTGGCCGCATCGGCCCGAGCCGTGAAAGCCCTGGTCGGAGCCCTGCCGGGGGCTGCCTGTTAATCGATTTGCTTCTGCTCGCGTGGCTGACGTAATGTTGCGTTTACCGACGCGGGGTGGAGCAGCTCGGTAGCTCGCTGGGCTCATAACCCAGAGGTCGCAGGTTCAAATCCTGTCCCCGCTACTGAAGGCCGAAGGCCCGGATCCCTTAGGATCCGGGCCTTC
>NZ_JBSFLV010000301.1:0-2275 GCF_053599215.1 Streptomyces sp. NPDC001002
CTGATCCGCCGCCCCCGTTGATCTACACCGCCTCACTCACACTGTTTCCCTACCCGACGCTCTGCCGTTGGGGCCGCCACGCGTCCGAGGGCGCCCTCCTGGGGAGGGCGCCCTCGGCGTCGTCGCTGTCCGGCCGCGGCCGGGACCGTCAGATCTCCGAGACCAGGATGGACTCCACGGCGGTCTCGTAGTCCGCCGGCTTCACCAGCACACGGATCTGCTGGCGGCCCTGCGCCACCGTGATCAGACGCTTGCCGATCAGGGTCAGCTGGCCGGTCTCGAAGGCGCGGCCGCGGATCAGCGTCACCGCGGAGTTGAGCTCGCGCGCGTACTCCCGCAGGGTCGGGTCGCCGCGCCAGTCCGACAGCTCGCGCACCACGTCCGGGAGGCGGTAGACGACCTCCCAAGTGCCCTCCAGCGGACGCCGGTTGAGGGTCCAGTGCCCGTCCTCGGCGTCCAGCCGGTACGTGCAGCCGTACTGCTCCTGCTCCTCCCCCGCGGCCAGGCGCAGCGGCTCCAGGAAGGAGGGGCCGGCGAAGCCGACGTCGACGAGCCAGCGTTCCCCGCCGAAGCGGACGACGTGGAGCATGTGCTCCATCTCGGGCCCGAACTCGCCGTTCGCCATCCGGACCCCGGCGGCCATGACGGCCACGTCGAAGCCCAGCCGGGTGAGCAGGTTGCGGAAGAGACCGCTGAGTTCGTGGCAGACGCCGCCCCGGCCTCCGGTGATCACCGCGTCGAAGGTCTCGTCGACGTCGATGTCGACGTACTCCCAGATGTCCAGCCCCCGCCCGGCGTTGAGCGAGTTGTCGAACGGCACCTTCATCAGGTGCAGCTTGTGGAGCGTCCGCAGCAGCTCCGGGGTCGGCTCCAGAGGACCGGAGTACCCCAGCTTCTTCAGATAGGAATCTGTGTCGAACACCTGGAAAACCTCCATGCAGGGAACGGGAATCGAAGGAACGGACAATGCGGGAAAGGGAGTTCGGGGATCGGGAACGGCGGCCCGGGACGGCGGAACGCGGCCTCAGCCGGCCTTGGAGGCGTTCGGCCACAGGAACGACGGGAGGTCCTGGCGGCGCTGTATCTTCAGCTTCCGGTAGACCCGGGTGAGGTGCTGTTCCACCGTGCTCGGCGTGACGTACAGGCGGGCCGCGATCTCGCGGTTGGTGTAGCCCATGACGGCGAGCGAGGCGACCCGCATCTCGGAGCCGGTGAGTTCGCCTACCGACCCCTCATGCGCCGGCAGGGCCGGCTGCCGCTCCGCGTCCCCGTCGGTGGAGCCCGCGAGCAGCTCCTGCGTCAGCGGCCGCGCTCCGCAGGCCTTGGCCACGTGCAGGCTCTGCCGGAACAGCATCCGGGCCCGGCGCTGTTCGCCGACCTCGCCGTACAGCCGGCTCATGTCGCCGAGGACCCGGGCCTGTTCGAAGCGGTCGCCGGCGGACTCCAGCAACTCCAGTGCCTCGTTGAGCAGTTGCAGCCCGCGGCCGGGTGCGCAGGTGGCCGCGTACAGGCGCAGCGCGAGCCCGCGGGCCCGGCCGCCGCCCGTGCCGGAGCGGGAGAGCTGTTCGTGCACGAGCTGCTTGGCCCGGTCCGTGTTGCCGAGCCGTATGCAGGCCTCGGCGGCACCGGCCCGCCAGGGCAGCGGTCCCAGGCCCTGCACGCCCCACTGGCGTTGCAGTTCCCCGCAGGACAGGAAGTCCCCGAGGGCCGCCCGGTGGTGATGGGTGGCCAGGTGGTGGATGCCGCGGGCCTGCAGGAAGGGCAGCCCGTACCAGCTCTCGTACATCGCCGTCGGTACGGCCTGGGAGAGATGGCGCAGCGCGTCGTCGTAGCGGCCCATCCGGGTCGTGGCGACGACCAGGCTGGACAGCGGCAGCCCGATGGCCACCCCCCACGACTTGGCCGGCAGCAGGTCCAGCGCGGCGTCCCCCCGCTCGACGGCCGCGGCGAAGTCGCCCTGGCGTACGGCGATGGTGGCGCGGACCGCCAGGAAGACGGCCTGCCAGGTGGGCGTGGCGCGTTCGGCGGCGTCCAGGGTGAGGCGCTCGCACCACTCGGCGGCGCTGTCGGTGCGGTCGCCGTGGACCAGGGTGAGCAGGGCGAGCAGGGCCGCTTCCTCGGACCAGTACGCCGAGCGGCTCAGCCGCAGGTCCCACAGCACCTGCTCGGCGCGCTCCACCGCGACCTGCCGGTCCCGGGCCAGCTCGCCGGCGAGCGCGGCGGCCCGCTCCAGCCAGGGTTCGCTGCGCAGCGCCACCGTCGTGGCGCTGCGCAG
>NZ_JBSFLV010000302.1:0-2158 GCF_053599215.1 Streptomyces sp. NPDC001002
CCCATTTCGGCGATGACCCGGGCTGCGGACTCCGCAGCACCCTCATCGCCCGAAATCACCACGGAGGTCCGTCCGTTGATGGCCGCGATACCGACTCCGTCGGTCAGCAGTGGCAGGACCTCGTCCTCGGACGCCTGCACCGCGATCATCGCGCCGCCTGTCGGCAGCGCCTGCATCAACCGGCCGCGCGCCGCCACCAAACGGGCCGCATCCGCAAGCGTCCACACCCCGGCCACATGCGCGGCGGCCAGCTCACCGATCGAATGTCCGGCCACGAACTCCGGCCGCACACCCCACGACTCCGCCAACCGGAACAACGCCACCTCGATCGCGAACAACGCCGGCTGCGTGAACTCCGTCCGGTCCAAGGCCCCCTTGTCGCCGAGGACGACCCCCTTCAGCGGCCTGGACAGGTGCTGGTCCAGCTCCGCCACCGTCTCGTCGAAGGCCTCCGCGAAGACGGGATACGTCTCGTACAACTCCCGTCCCATACCCAGGCGTTGGGCGCCCTGGCCGGTGAACAGCACCGCCACACGACCACCCGCGACCGCCGGCGCCTCCGCCGACAGCGCCCGCAACCCGGCCACCGCCTGCGCACGATCCGCGGCCACGACAACGGCCCGGTGCTCCAGAGCCGCACGGGAGGCGACCAGCGAATACGCGACATCCGCCAGGACGGACTCCTCGCCCTCCAGGTGATCGGCGAGCCGCTCCGCCTGCGCCTTCAGCGCCGCACCCGACCGGCCCGACACCACGAACGGCAACGGACCGACGAACTCGCCCTGTTCAAGCGCGAGTTCCTCGACCGGCGCCTCCTCGATCACCACATGCGAGTTCGTGCCGCTCACACCGAAGGACGACACACCCGCCCGACGGGGGCGTCCCTCCTCACGAGGCCAGGGGCGCGCCTCCGTCAGCAACTCCACCGCACCCGCCGACCAGTCCACCTTCGGCGTCGGCTCGTCCACGTGCAGCGTCCTCGGCAGCACCTCGCGCTCCAACGCCATCACCATCTTGATGACCCCGGCGACCCCGGCCGCCGACTGTGCGTGCCCGATGTTCGACTTGAGGGAGCCGAGCCACAGGGGGCGGTCCTCGGGACGGTTCTGGCCGTAGGCGGCGATGACCGCCTGGGCCTCGATCGGGTCGCCGAGCGCCGTACCGGTGCCGTGCGCCTCGACCGCGTCCACGTCGGCGGGTGTCAGCCGGCCGTCGGCCAGGGCCTGGCGGATGACCCGCTGCTGGGAAGGGCCGTTGGGGGCGGTCAGACCGTTGGACGCGCCGTCCTGGTTGACCGCCGTACCGCGAATGACGGCGAGCACGTGGTGGCCGTTGCGGTGGGCGTCGGAGAGGCGTTCCAGGAGCAACAGGCCAGCTCCCTCGGACCAGTTGGTGCCGTCGGCGGCGGCCGAGAAGGCCTTGGCGCGGCCGTCCCTGGCCAGTCCGCGCTGGCGGGAGAACTCGATGAAGCCGTCGGGCGTGGCCATCACGGCGACACCGCCCGCCAGGGCCATGGAGCACTCGCCGGTGCGCAGGGACTGCGCGGCCAGGTGGATGGCGACCAGGGAGGACGAGCAGGCGGTCTCGACGGTGACCGCCGGGCCCTCCAGGCCGAGGGTGTAGGAGACGCGGCCCGAGGTGGCGCTGCCGGAGTTGCCGATGCCGAGCATGCCCTCGACGGACGGCGGGATGCGCTGCCCGATGGGGGCGTAGTCGTGGTGCATGACGCCGGTGAAGATGCCGATGCTCTGCCCGCCGAGGCCGGTCGGGTCGATGCCGGCGCGTTCGAAGGTCTCCCAGGAGGTCTCCAGGAGCAGCCGTTGCTGCGGGTTCATGGCGAGGGCCTCGCGCGGGGAGATCCCGAAGAAGCCGGCGTCGAACTCGCCCGCGTCGTGCAGGAATCCGCCGTGCCGGGCGTAGGAGGTGCCGGTGTGGTCGGGGTCGTCGTCGAACAGGGTGTCCAGGTCCCAGCCCCGGTTGCCGGGGAACTCGGTGATGGCGTCGGTGCCGTCGGCGACCAGCCGCCACAGGTCCGCCGGGCCCGTGACCCCGCCCGGGAGGCGGCAGGCCATGCCGACGATCGCGATCGGCTCGTGCCGGGCGTCCTCGACCTCGCGCAGTCGGCCGTTGGCCCTGCGCAGGTCGGTGAGCGCCTTCT
>NZ_JBSFLV010000303.1:0-2116 GCF_053599215.1 Streptomyces sp. NPDC001002
ACCACGGTCGTCTTGCCCGCGCCGTTCGGCCCGAGGAGGGAGAAGATCGTGCCGGCCGGCACGGTCAGGTCGATGCCGTCGAGGACGGTCTTGTCGCCGTACGCCTTGCGCAGCCCGGTGGCCGCGATCGCCGGCTGCTCGCCGGTGTGAGTGGTTGTCGTCATGCCGCAGAGCTTGCGGCCGGGGCGGTTCAGAACGGCTTCAGCGCGGTTTCAGTGCGCCGGGCCGCGGTTTCAGGAAGGCCGAGCGACGGTTTCGGAGTGGCGGAGCGGCGGCTTGCGGGCCGTGAAACCCCAGGTCGGCGCCGCTCACGCCTCGAACCGGTACCCCATCCCCGGCTCGGTGATCAGATACCGGGGATGCGAGGGATCCGTCTCCAGCTTCCGCCGGAGTTGGGCCATGTACACGCGCAGATAGTTCGTCTTGTTGCTGCGGGTCACCCCCCAGACCTCCTGGAGCAGGTGTTTCTGGGTGATCAGGCGGCCCGGGTTGGTGATCAGGATCTCCAGGAGGTGCCATTCGGTGGGGGTGAGCCGGATGTCCCGGCCGTCGCGGACGGCCCGCTTGGCGAGCAGGTCGACGGTGAAGTCGGCGGTCTCCACCAGGGTCGGTCCGGTGTCGGCCGGCACCTCCTCGGTACGGCGGACCGCCGCCCGCAGCCGGGCGAGGAGTTCGTCCATGCTGAACGGCTTGGTGACGTAGTCGTCGGCGCCCGCGTCGAGGGCGGCGACCTTCTCCTCGGAGGCCTGCCGGGCCGAGAGCACCAGGATCGGTACGCGGCTCCAGCTCCGTAGGCCCCTGATGACCTCGACCCCGTCCATGTCGGGCAGGCCGAGGTCGAGGACCACCACGTCCGGCCGGCCGGTGGCCGCCAGCCGGAGGGCCGTGGCGCCGTCGGGCGCCGCGTCCACTCCGTACCGGCGGGCCTGCATGTTGATCACGAGCGCTCTCACGAGCTGGGGGTCGTCTTCCACGACCAGCACCCGGGTCATCAACTTCCCTTGGTCACAAGGTCCTTGAGGGCGATGTTGAGTTCGAGGACGTTGACCCGGGGCTCGCCCATGAAGCCGAGGGTGCGGCCCTCGGTGTGGTCCTTCACCAGCTTCTCCACCTGGGCGACCGGGAGGTCGTTCTTCTCGGCGATCCGGTGCACCTGGAGCTCGGCGTAGGCCGGGGAGATGTCCGGGTCGAGGCCGGAGCCGGAGGAGGTGACGGCGTCGGCGGGGACCTGGGAGGGCTTGACGGTGTAGCCGGGCACGGAGTTGTCCTTGACGACCTTGGCCTTCGCGTCCTCCACCTGCTTGATCAGCACCTTGCTGTCGGCGGAGAGGTTGGTGGCGCCGGACAGGATCAGCTTGTACTGCGTGTTGACCGAGTTCTCACCGAGTCCGTTGGCCGGGCGCGGCTGGAAGTAGTCGAGGCTGTAGCCCTGTTGGCCGATCAGGGACGAACCCACCACCTTGCCCGCCGACTTGATCTCGGAGCCGTTCGCCTTGTTGTTGAACAGCCCCTGGGCGATGCCGGTGACCACCAGCGGATAGATGACGCCGGTCACCAGGGTCAGCACGAGGAGGGCACGCAGGCCCGCCCCTAGCAACCGGGCCGTGTTGGATACCGAGTTGTTCATGGCTTCAGCCGATTCCGGGGATGAGTGAGATGAGCAGGTCGATGATCTTGATGCCGATGAACGGGACGATCAGTCCGCCGATGCCGTAGATCGCGAGGTTGCGCCGCAGCATCTTGTCCGCGCTGACCGGCCGGTACTGCACGCCCCGCAGGGACAGCGGCACCAGCGCGATGATGACCAGCGCGTTGAAGATGACGGCCGACAGGATCGCGGAGTCCGGCGAGGACAGGTGCATGATGTTGAGCTTGTCCAGGCCCGGGTAGACCGCCGCGAACAGCGCCGGGATGATCGCGAAGTACTTCGCGACGTCGTTGGCGATGGAGAACGTCGTCAACGCGCCCCGGGTGATGAGGAGTTGCTTGCCGATCTCGACGATCTCGATGAGCTTGGTCGGGTTCCGGGATCAGCCGGGTCATCTCCGTCACTTGCGTCGACAGGGTCTCGACCTCGTGCCTGAAGTGTTCGTTGTGGGTGCGCAGTCGGAGATCG
>NZ_JBSFLV010000304.1:0-2102 GCF_053599215.1 Streptomyces sp. NPDC001002
TGCGCGGGGGAGGCGGCGGCCTTGGTGAGGGGCTCCCGGCGCCGGCGGAGCAGCACCGCGGCGACCACGGCGGCGAGCAGGGCCAGGGTGCCGGCTCCCACTCGGGGGCCCGCCCGGCACACCGCGCCTCGTACGCGGTCGACAGATCCCGCGCCAGCGGTCCCGTCGACCAGCCGTCGGCCGCGATGTGGTGGACCAGCACGAGCAGCGTGTGCTGATCGGGCGCTGTGCGGAACAGCCATGCCCGTACGGGTATCTCCGCGGCGAGATCGAAGGCGTGCCGTGCCGCACGCGCCACCGCGCCGTCCAACTCGACGCTCGCCACGGTGGAGTACCGCAGCTCGAAGTCGAACTCGTCGGCGCCGAGAACCTGTTGAGCGGCCCGACCGTCCACCGCCGGGAACACCGTCCGCAACACCTCGTGCCGACCGATCACATCCCGCAACGCCGACTCCAACGCGTCACGGTCCAGCACACCCGCCAGCCGCACCGCCAACGGAATGTTGTACGTCGCACTCGGACCCTCCAACTGCCCCAGGAACCACAGCCGTTGCTGAGCGAACGACAACGGCACCTCCTCCGGACGCGACCGAGCCACCAACGCAGTCCTGCTCTGCCCGGTCAGGTCGAGGAGAGCGGCCAGGCCCGCCGGAGTCGGGGCATCGAACAGCATCCGGATGGGCAACTCCACACTCAGGGTCGACCGCACCCGGCTGACGAGACGCGTGGCCAGGAGCGAATGCCCGCCCAGCGCGAAGAAGTCGTCATCCACGCCGACGGAGGGCACGCCGAGCACCTCGGCGAACGCCTGGCACAGCAACTCCTCCTGCACGGTCACCGGCGCCCGACCGGGAACGGCCGTGAAGCGTGGCGCGGGGAGGGCGGCACGGTCGAGCTTGCCGTTGGCTGTGAGGGGCAACTCCTCCAGAACGACGAACGCCGAAGGGAGCATGTAGGCGGGCAGGCGGGCGGCGGCGAACTCCTTTACAGCGGCTGCCAGCTCAGCTGGGACGGTCGCATCGGTGTCGTGGTCCGCGGGGGCGAGATAGGCGACGAGGCGTTTGTCGCCCGGAGTGTCCTCGCGTACGACGACTGCGGCCTGGGCCAGGTCCGGGTGCGCGCCCAGGACGGCTTGGACCTCGCCCGGTTCGATGCGGAAGCCGCGGATCTTGACCTGCTCATCCGCCCGCCCCGCAAAGACCAGCTCACCGTCCGCTGTCCAGCGGACGCGGTCGCCGGTGCGGTACATCCGCCGGCCCGGCTCGAAGGGACACGCCACGAAGCGTTCACCCGTCAGACCCGGACGGCCCACGTAACCACGAGCAAGCTGCACTCCCGCGATGTACAACTCACCCGCCACACCAACCGGCACCGGCTCAAGGGCGTCATCCAGCACATACAGACGGGTGTCGGCATTCGCCGATCCCATCGGGATCTCTGTGCCGCCGGCCTCCACCGTGCCCGTGGTCACCATCACGGTGGCCTCGGTCGGACCGTACGTGTTCACCAAGCGCCGGCCCGCCGACCACACCTCCACCTGACCCGCCGTAATGGGCTCCGCACCCACCAACACCGTCGACAACCCGACGAACTCATCCGGATCGAGAGCAGCCAGCAACGACGGCACCACACTCGCCGACCGCACCCCACGCGACCGCACCAACTCCGCCAACAGGCCAGCGTCCGCGCGCTGCTCATCGGTGGCCACGACCAGCTCAGCACCCGACGTCAGCGACACCGCCACATCGAGAACCGACGCGTCGAAGCCGAACGACGCGAACTGCAACACAGCGACGCCAGGACCAGCACCCAACACCGGTGCCACCACGTCCGCCAGATTCGCCAACCCGCCATGCGCAACCGCCACACCCTTCGGCCGCCCCGACGAACCCGACGTATAGATCACATACGCCAAATCCCCCGACCCCACCAACGCAGCAGGCACAGACACCGCGGCGAAGGCCTCACCCACGCCGACCACCGGCACATCCCACGGCGCGCCCGGCACAACCCCTTCCTCTGCCAGCACCAGCCGCGCACCACTGTCAGTGGCCATGAACTCAAGCCGGTCCGCAGGGAGTTCAGGATCCAGCGGCACATAC
>NZ_JBSFLV010000305.1:0-2081 GCF_053599215.1 Streptomyces sp. NPDC001002
CGGGGAGACGATCAGCAGCGGCTGACGGGTGCCCGGGCCGCAGCGGTCCGCGTAACCGCCGGACGCCTTGGGCGCCTACTCACGTCGATCCCGCGGGTCGGCTCGTCCAGGATCAGCACCTCGGGACCCGCGAAGATCCACTTGCTGAGGACGACCTTCTGCTGGTTGCCGCCGGACAGCCGGCCCACCGTCTCGAACACGGTGGGCGCCTTGATATTCATGGACGTGCGGAAGCCCTCGGAGACCTTCCGCTCCTCGTGCTCGTCGACCACACCGCGTTTCGCGACCTTGCCCAGGGCGGTCAGCGAGATGTTCCGGTTGATGTTGTCGATCAGGTTGAGCCCGTAGTGCTTACGGTCCTCGGTGACGTACGCGATGCCGTGCCCGACCGCCTCCGCGACGGTCTTCGTACGGATCTCCCGGCCGTCCTTGAGGACCGTGCCGCCCGCGTACCGGCCGTAGGCGCGCCCGAACACGCTCATCGCCAACTCGGTGCGGCCCGCGCCCATCAGGCCCGCGATGCCGACGATCTCCCCGCGCCGTACGGTGATCGACACGTCGTCGACGACCTTGCGCTGCTGGTCGATCGGGTGGTGCACGGTCCAGCCGCGGATCTCCAGGGCCGGCGCCGCGTCCACCTCGCCCTCGTACGGCGTGCGTTCGGGGAAGCGGTGGTCGAGGTCGCGGCCGACCATGCCGGAGATGATCCGGTCCTCGGTGGTCTCCGGTGCCTTCACGTCGAGGGTCTCGATGGACCGCCCGTCGCGCAGGATCGTCACCGAGTCGGCGACCCGCCGGATCTCGTTGAGCTTGTGCGAGATGATGATCGCGGTGATGCCCTGCTTCTTCAACTCCAGGATGAGGTCCAGGAGTTTGCCGCTGTCCTCGTCGTTCAGAGCCGCCGTCGGCTCGTCCAGGATGAGCAGCTTCACCTTCTTGGAGAGCGCCTTCGCGATCTCCACCAGCTGCTGCTTGCCCACGCCGATGTCGGTGATCCGGGTCTCCGGGTGATCGGTCAGACCGACCCGGCGCAGCAGCTCGGTGGCGTGCTTGAGCGTCTCGTTCCAGTTGATGAACCCGCCCGAGGCGTGTTCGTTGCCGAGGAAGATGTTCTCCGCGATCGACAGGAACGGCACCAGGGCCAGCTCCTGATGGATGATCACGATGCCGTGCTGCTCGCTGGCCCGGATGTCCTTGAACGAGCACTCCTCTCCCTCGAAGAGGATCTCGCCCTCGTACGTGCCGTGCGGATGGACGCCGGAGAGCACCTTCATCAAGGTGGACTTCCCGGCGCCGTTCTCACCGCAGATGGCATGGACCTCGCCCTGACGGACCGTCAACGTGACGTCCGACAGCGCTTTGACGCCGGGAAAGGTCTTGACGATCGAGCGCATTTCCAGGACGGGTCCCGCCATGGTCGTGCCCTTCCAATCCGTAGGAATTGATCGATCCGTGCGAATGACCGAATGACTGCTACGGGCCGGTTACTTGAGCTCGCTCGCCTTGTAGTAGCCGGTGTCGACCAGTTCCTTGGTGTAGTTGGTCTTGTCGACGCTCACCGGCTGGAGCAGGTACGAGGGCACGACCTTGGTGCCGTTGTCGTACGTCTTGGTGTCGTTGACCTCGGGCTTCTTGCCGTTGAGGACGTCGTCGACCATGGTCGCGGCGACCTTGGCGAGCTGCCGGGTGTCCTTGTAGACGGTCTGCGTCTGCTCACCGGCGATGATCGACTTCACCGAGGCCAGCTCGGCGTCCTGGCCGGTGATGACGGGCAGCGGCTTGCTGGAGGAGCCGTAGCCGTCGGACTTCAGCGCGGAGAGGATGCCGATGGAGATGCCGTCGTAGGGCGAGAGCACCGCGTCGACCTTGCCGGTCTTGTAGGAGGAGGTCAGGACGTCCTCCATGCGCTTCTGCGCGGTGGTGCCGTCCCAGCGCAGCGTGGTGACCTGGGTGATCTTGGTCTGGCCGGACTTGACGACGAGCTTCTTGCTGTCGATGTACGGCTGCAGCACGCTCATCGCGCCGTTGAAGAAGTACTTGGTGTTGTTGTCGTCGTTGGAGCCGGCGAACAGCTCGATGTT
>NZ_JBSFLV010000306.1:0-1978 GCF_053599215.1 Streptomyces sp. NPDC001002
CCGCGCCCTGCACGGCGTCGACCTCCAGGTCTTCCCCGGCCAGGTCACCTGCGTCCTCGGTGACAACGGCGCGGGCAAGTCCACGCTGATCAAAATCATCTCGGGTCTGCATCAGCACACCGAGGGCGAGTTCCTCGTCGACGGCGTCCCGGTGCGTTTCTCCACCCCCCGCGAGGCTCTCGACAAGGGCATCGCGACGGTCTACCAGGACCTGGCGACCGTGCCGTTGATGCCGGTGTGGCGCAACTTCTTCCTCGGCTCCGAGATGACCAAGGGCCCCTGGCCCATCCGTCGCCTCGACATTGACAAGATGAAGAAGACCGCAGACCACGAGCTGCGGGAGATGGGCATCATCCTGGACGACCTGGAGCAGCCCATCGGCACGCTCTCGGGCGGCCAGCGCCAGTGTGTGGCGATCGCCCGCGCCGTCTACTTCGGCGCCCGTGTGCTGATCCTGGACGAGCCCACCGCCGCACTCGGCGTCAAGCAGTCCGGTGTCGTGCTCAAGTACGTCGCCGCGGCCCGTGAGCGCGGCCTGGGCGTCATCTTCATCACCCACAACCCGCACCACGCCTACATGGTCGGCGACCACTTCAGCGTGCTGCGCCTGGGCACCATGGAGTTGTCCGCTTCCCGCTCGGAGGTCAGTCTCGAAGAGCTGACCAACCACATGGCCGGCGGCACCGAACTCGCCGCCCTCAAGCACGAGTTGTCCCAGGTGCGCGGCGTCGACGTCGACGAACTGCCGGAAGCGAAGGACCTCACCGCACCCGTGGCGACCGCCTCCGAAGGGAAAGCCTGAGATGGCGAACGCCCTCGACCGCATCAGGGTCGGCTCGGCGCCCGACTCCTGGGGCGTCTGGTTCCCGGACGACCCGCAGCAGGTGCCCTGGGAACGTTTCCTGGACGAGGTCGCCCAGGCCGGCTACCCGTGGATCGAGCTGGGCCCGTACGGCTATCTGCCGACCGACCCGGCCCGTCTCACCGACGAGATCGCCAAGCGCGACCTCAAGGTCTCGGCCGGCACGGTCTTCACCGGCCTGCACCGCGGCCCGTCCGTCTGGGAGTCCACCTGGGAGCACGTGAGCCAAGTGGCCGCGCTCACCCAGGCGATGGACGCCAAGCACCTCGTCGTCATCCCGTCCTTCTGGCGCGACGACAAGACCGCCGAGATCCTGGAGCCGCCGGAGCTGACCGCCGAGCAGTGGGCCCATCTGACCAAGGGCATGGAACGGCTCGGTCACGAGGTGAAGGAGGCGTACGGCCTCGACATCGTCGTGCACCCGCACGCCGACACCCACATCGACACCGAGGACCACGTCGAGCGTTTCCTCGACTCGACCGACTCCGAACTGGTCAACCTCTGCCTGGACACCGGTCATTACGCCTACTGCGGCGGCGACAGCGTCAAGCTGATCGAGACCTACGGCGAGCGCATCGGCTACCTCCACCTCAAGCAGGTCGACCCGGAGATCCTCGCCGACGTCGTCGCCGACGAGGTGCCGTTCGGGCCGGCCGTGCAGCGCGGTGTGATGTGCGAACCGCCCACCGGCGTACCGGAGTTGGGTCCGGTCCTGGAGGCCGCGCAGAAGCTCGGCGTGGAGCTGTTCGCCATCGTCGAGCAGGACATGTACCCGTGCGAGCCGGACAAGCCACTGCCGATCGCGGAGCGCACCCGCAAGTTCCTGAGGTCCTGCGGCGCCTGACCACCCGAGGGGGACGACCATGGCTCAGCGTGGAACGCTAGGAGTGGCCGTCGTCGGCACCGGCAAGATGGGCGCCGACCACGTCCGCCGTATCCAGGAAGTCACCAGCGGGGCCCGGGTGAGCGCCGTGGTGGACGTCGACGCGGAGCGCGCGAAGGCCGTCGCCGCCCGGGTCGACGGCTGCACCGCGTACACCGACCCGGCCGCCGCGATGGCGCGGCGACGGCACCAGGCCGGACACCCACGGTCCGTTCGGCCGAAGCGAGCGCCGC
>NZ_JBSFLV010000307.1:0-1952 GCF_053599215.1 Streptomyces sp. NPDC001002
ACCACGGTCGTCTTGCCCGCGCCGTTCGGCCCGAGGAGGGAGAAGATCGTGCCGGCCGGCACGGTCAGGTCGATGCCGTCGAGGACGGTCTTGTCTCCGTACGCCTTGCGCAGGCCGACAGTGGAGATGGCGGCGGGGGTGAGGTGATCGTCACCGCGACTGGATGTGGGCATGACAGATGAAGGCATGAGGCCCTCCATTCGATGGCTGAAGTGACCGGGGGAGTAAGGAGAGTTGAGTCAGGAGCGGACCGGAGTGCCGGACGGTGGAGGCCAGTTGGCGGTGGCCGCTCAGACCTTGGCGCGCAGGACGTCGATGTTGCCCCAGTTGGTCCGGGCATGGACCTTGACCGTGTCCTCGGTCTCCTCCGGGGCCTCGGAGGATGCGAGCGTGTTGCGCACCTGCCCGTGGTTGGAGCTGACGTCGAGCCAGGCCGCGGTGCCCTCGCGGACGCCGACCTCGATGGCGCCGTTGGAAGTCTCCAACTGAACGGTGCCGCGGGCGACTTCGGCGATACGGAGGGAGCCGTTGGTGGTGGTGCCGGTGACCGATGCCTCGGCGCGGGTGATGTCGATGGGGCCGTTGGCGCCGCTCACCCGCAACTCGCCGGTCACGGCGCCGACGGTCATGGTGCCGTGCGAGTTCTTCAGGACGGCGGGGCCGTCGACGAGGCCGACGCGGATGTTGCCCGTGCTGCTGGTGATCTCGGCCGGGCCCTCGACCCGGTTGACGGTGCTTGCGCCGTGCGAGGCCTTCAGTTGCAGCGGGCCGGTGGTGTCGAGGCGGACGTCACCGGCCGAGGACTTCACCCGGACGTCGTCGAGCCGGCCCTCGCCGATCACGTTGACCGCGGCGCCGGTCACGTCGATGTTCGAGCCGGTGGGCACGTCCACCGTCACGTCGACGGTGCCGCCGCGCCCGAGCAGGTTGGCCTTGGGCGTCCTGACGGTCAGGATGCCACCCGTGCAGGTGACCTCGGTCTGGTCGGCCGTCCGTACGTCCAGGTCCTTCTTCGGGTCGCGGGGGCGCACCTCGACGACGGTGTCGACGCGGTCGCCCGCGGTGAAGCGGATGGAACCGGCGTACACGTACGCGGTGATCGAGATCGCTTCGGGAGTGTCGAAAGTAGGCATGGCTGTCCCGTCTCTATGAGTCAGTGGACCGTCCCTGCAGGTGGGACGGGGTGTGAGTGAAGTGGTGCGGATGCGGGTGGGTCTGTGGCGCGGCTAGCGGACCCAGCCCGTGAAGCTCTGTCCGATGGTGTGGGTCCTCTCCGTCGGATGCGGGCGTGAGCCGCCGTCGACCGCGGCCGACACGGCTCGCACCAGCCACGCGTTTACCGACAGGCCCTCGCGGCTCGCCGCCTCCTCGGCGCGCGCCTTGAGCTGGGCCGGCAGACGCAGATTGACCCGGGCGGTGCCGCCCTCATCGCTGTCGGCCGGCGCCTGCGCCCTGAACGGCTCGGCGGGCGCGGCCTGCTCCGTGGGGGCACCGTCGTAGGTGGGAGGCGGTGTCACCACGAAGTCGGGGTCGAGCCCGCGCAGCCGTACGTCGACAGAGCCGGGGGCGAGGTCGCGGGTGATCTCGTCCATCGCGGCGGAGAGCACGTTGAGCATGGTCAGCCGGGTCGCCGACTCCAGGGGAGCCGTGAGCCTCTCGGCCAGCTCACGGGCTTCGTCGCCACCGGCTTCGGCGGCCACCGCGAGCTCGCGGCGGAGGGAGTCGACATACGGGGTGAGGTCCATGACGCCATAGTGGCACCGTTGTGGCGCCAAAGGCAAGCCTGAATGGTGTCGCGCGGGGTCAAGGTTGAGCCGCGGCCGCCGTGACCTGCGGAATTACGGAGAAAGTTGGCGTGCGTGGCCGTGGCGGCCCGCGTGCGCAGGTGTTTGCAGATGACCAATCAGGAACTCACCACCTGCGCCCTGAACAACATCCCGATCAAGGTCGCC
>NZ_JBSFLV010000308.1:0-1897 GCF_053599215.1 Streptomyces sp. NPDC001002
GCCGCCGCACGACGGTGCGGCGGCCGACGGCGTGGTGCAACGCCTACAGCGTCACTTCCAAGGTCACCGATTTGGAAGTGAAACCGCTGCGCTCATAGAACCGGATCGCCTCGGAGTTGCTCGCATACGCCGTCACCTCCGCCAGGTGTGCTCCCTTTCCCTTCGCCCAGTCCTTGAACTCCCCGATCAGACGCCCGCCGATCTGCCCACGGCGATATGCGGGCTGGACATACATGCTCACCAGCGAAGCGACCCTCACCGGCTTCATCGCAGACGACTCGGTCACCACGCCCGTGAGGTGGCCCACGACCTCTCCGTCTCGTTCAGCAACGAGAAGTAACCGGCTGGGATCCTCTACGCCGGCAGTGAAACGCTGAGGGCCGTGCTCGCGCGGCCAGTCGACGTTGATGCTCGGGTCACGGGTCCCGGCGTCCTCCGCGAACAAGGCACGACTGCAGGCCACAAGACCGTCGACATCCGCATGCTCTGCCTTGCGGACAATCACTTCAGGTCGTTGATCATTCATGGGCCCAGACACTATCGACTCCCACTGACAGCCTGCTCAGTACCTCAAGTGGTCTCAGCCCAAGCCAATCCCCGGGGCCACTTCACGGCGTCCAGGTGGCACAGGATCTTCACCCACTGGGGCCACTGGAAGCCGACATGCTGAGTCCACTGACCGACGTCAGAGCCAGAAGGGAGCCGGCGTGCGGCTACTCAACGTGATTTTTGAGCAGGTTTGGGGTGGAGTGGACTCGCCTTGAAATCGCTCCTCGTGGGAGGGGTGCGGCTGACATTCGGTTGCCGTGAACGAGATGTTGTCGCGGTTGCACGCTCTGCTGTTCTGGTCTATCCCCGGTTTCACGGTCGTGGCCGTGCATACGGACGGCGAGGCGATACGCATCGAGGTCCGCTGCACCCCCGCCGATGCCATCTGTCCCGATTGCAGCCACCGGACGAAGCGGGTCCACAGCTCCTACCTGCGGTTTCCGGCAGACTTGCCTACCGTCGGGCGGATAGCGGAACTCGCCTTGCGGGTCCGGCGGTTCCTCTGCACGACCGCGACGTGCAGCCGGCGGACCTTAGTGGAGCAGGTGCCGGGGCTCACCCGCCGCCATGGTGGGGTCACCGAGCGGCTGCGACATGCCATGGGCGCGATCGGTCTGGCCCTGGCCGGCCGGGCCGGCGCCCGTCTCGCCCAGATCATGGGAATCACCACCAGTCGCACCACGCTCCTGCGGCGTGTGATGGACGACCGCCTCAGAGCCCCGAGCCGTCGGCGTAGACGACTTCGCCCTGCGACGCGGTCAGGAAACGCCGGTTGCCTCCTGAAGATCATGGCCTGCACCAAGACGTTGTTGCCGAAGTGTCACCTGGTGACCACCGGGTGACCGGCACCCGCCGGGCGCTTTGCCGGATCCCGGGAAACGATGGGAGACGTCACCGCGAGCAACCGGCCGCCGAAGCCCCGCGCGAACACCTCAACCGCGCTGGAAGGCGCCGATGACGGCGGATACCCATCATGCGGTCAAGCCCAGCCAGTTCCATCCGTGCGCGAACCAGTAACGGTCGCCGCGCTGACGGCGGTTGAAGACCGGGAGGGCGTCTGGGTCGTACCAGCCGCGCCGAGTAAAGAAGCCCGGCGCCGGCGTCCTGGAGTCTGTGGCTTCAGTCGGTCTGCCGGGGGTGCCCGGCCAGGGGTAGGGCACGGTGGCGGCGCTCACGCAAACAGACGGTCAACCATGTCAAAGATATGGAGAACTGATGTTGCTCAAGCACCCTTACTCCCCATTTACTTGCCGAAGACGGTAGATCCACCAGGCGGCGAAGATGATCAGCAATCCACCCGACGCGATGGGCAACAGCTCGCCCAGGGCGTCGTTCTCGTCGACGCCCG
>NZ_JBSFLV010000309.1:0-1752 GCF_053599215.1 Streptomyces sp. NPDC001002
ACGACAAGGCGCTGCCCGTGCAGGCGTACCACAAGCTGCTGGTCTGGGACATCATGAAGAAACCCCTCGCCACCCGGGTCGCCGAACAGGCGCCGGTCAGCCGACCGGCACGGCCTTCAGCGCGTCATGAATCCGCAGGTCAGCGAGGTGGCGGCGGCGAGGGCGACGACGTGGCGCCGGCGGCCGGACGGACGCGTTCCGAGTAAACGCAGACGACTTCGACACGAGACGCCGCGTTCATTCGTCTGAAACGTCTGTACCGCCTCATATCGGCTAACCCGCTGGCTTCACGGGGATGGCTCGATCTGGTGCAAGGCGGGTGGTCGTGTGCGTGCGAGGCGCGGGCTGCGTGTGCTGTCGGTCTACGAGGGTTTCTTCTCCGGAGGAGCCCGGATCGTGCACAGCGATGTGCTGTTGGGACTGGTGGAGGGTAGTCAGCAGTGGCATCGGGTGCTGAGTCTGCACGGTGAGGTGCACCGGGAGGCGACGACCCAGCGGATGGAGGACGACGCCTGTTACCGGTCACTGACGGCCGGCGGGATCGACGTCACCTCGCTCGGCCGCAGCGCCGGGCTGGTCGACGGCACCGTCGCCGCGTCCGTGTTCACCGGACCCGAACTGGCCGACACCGCGAGGGCGATGGCCGGCGCGGACGTCATCCTCTCCCTCAAGGAGCAGCCGCTCGCGCTGCTCAACCAGGCGGGCCTGCCGCGCCGCCCGGTGGTGGTGTGCCTGCACCGCTCCGACCCGGAGAACCAGGGCCCCGCCCTGGACGAGCTCAAGACCGCCATCGACGAGGGCAAGGTCGTGGCCTGCGTCTGCTGCGCCGAATCGACCCGCGACGCCTACGAGGCCGCCGGCATCCCCGCCGACCTCCTGCACGTCATCCCCAACGGCGTCGACCTCCTGCGCTTCCGCCCCGACCCGGCCGCGCGACTCGCCTTCCGCGCCTCGCTCGGCATCCCCGCCACGGCCCCGGTCGTCGTCTTCGCCGCCCGCTACGCCCAGATGAAGAACGTCTCCCTCTTCCTGCGGGCCGCCCGCGCCTGGCTGGCCCGCGAGGGCGGCGGCCACGTCGTGATGTGCGGCGCCGGCATGACCGACACCAACCCCGCCCTCTGGGCCGACATGGAGATCGCCTTCGGCGACGACCGGGCCGCCCTCGGCGACCGGGTCCACCTGCTCGGCGTACGGCACGACATGGAGAGCGTGTACGCCGGTTCCGACGTCGTCGCCCTCACCTCGTCCTCCGGTGAGGCGGCCCCGCTGTGCCTCATCGAGGGCATGATGTGCGGCGCGGTCCCGGTCACCACGGACGTCGGCGACAGCGCGTCCATCGTCGCGGGCCACGGCTTCGTCACCCCCTTCGACCCCGACGCGATCGCCTACGCCTGGTCCGCCGCGGTCACCGACCGAGCAACCCTCTCCGACGCCCTCGCCGCCGGCCGCGAACGCTTCAGCCGTACGCGCATGATCGCCGCGTACGCCGACCTGCTGGACCACGTGGTCCACGACGTCCACGACGAACTGAGCCCGGAACTGGGCTGATCCACCGGCGAGTTCGCCCTCCTGGCGACGCGCACATGAGGAGGGGCCGCCGGTCCCCCTTAGGGCCTGTCCGGCGGATCATGTCGGCGTCGCGGGGTCTGGCACGCACATCTGCGGCGTTGTCGTCGGTCGCCGACGCTCCGCGTCGGCTCCCTCCTCCGCCTTGCAGCTGCACGCACCAGACCCCGCTCGGCTCGGCCAAGA
>NZ_JBSFLV010000310.1:0-1576 GCF_053599215.1 Streptomyces sp. NPDC001002
GGTGGCGACAGCTGTCGCCACCGACCACGGCACTTTTGTGAGAGGGATCACGCCTCACGGAACGAACTCCCGCGCGGGCCTACCGTCTTGTGTGCGGCGACACCCGTCTTTCCCCCCTCTCCCCCCGCACCAGATTGGACCCACCCCGTCCCATGTCGACGTCACGACGTTTCCATGCCCCGGTGGCCCTGCCCGCCGACCCGTCCTGTTCCGTGATCCGCGACGCGGTCCTCGACGTGGGCCCGGACGGCCGCATCACGTACTGCGGTACGGCCGCCGCCGCTCCCCCGGTCGGCGACGAGGTCCCCCGCACCCACCTGACCGGAATCCTCACGCCCGGCCTGGTCAACACCCACGCGCACTCCCCGATGACCCTGCTGCGGGGCCTCGGCGGCGACCTGCCGTTGCTGGAGTGGCTGCAGAACGCCATCTGGCCGGCCGAGGCACGGATGCGGCCCGAGGACGCCCGCGCCGGCATGCTGCTCGGCTGCGTCGAGATGCTCCGCTTCGGCGTGACCACGAGCGCCGAGATGTACGCGCACGCCGAACAGGTCGTCGACGCGGCCCTGGAGGCCGGCAGCCGTGTCCTGATCGCCCCCGCCGTGTTCGACCTGCCCGGAAAGGACTGGCGGGCCGACGTCGCCGCGACCGGCAAGTGGATCGACGCGGACGGCCTGCGCTTCGGAGCGGGCGACCGTATCGAGCTCTGCTACGGGCCGCACTCGACCTACACCCTGCCGCCGGAGGCACTGCGCCTCATCGCGGAGGAGGCCGCTCAGCGCGGCGCGCTGGTCCACATCCATGTCGCCGAGACGATCGCCGAGGACATCGCGACCCGGGAGCGCCACGGATCCGTCCCTCAACTCCTCAAGGAGACCGGGCTGTTGGACGGGCGGCTGCTGGCCGCCCACGCCGTCCACCTCTCCGACGACGACATCTCCCTGCTGGCGCGGGCGGGCGCGGGCGTCGCGCACTGCCCGGGCTCGAACGCCAAGCTCGCCTCCGGAACGGCTCGGGTGCACGAGCTGCGCGCGGCCTCGGTCGCGGTCGGCCTCGGCACCGACGGACCCGCGAGCAACGACGACCTCGACCTGTGGGAGGAGGCCCGGCTCGCGATGATGTTCGCCCGGCTCGCCACCTCCGACCCCCTGGCGCTCACCGCCGAGGACGCGTTCCTGATGGCGACGACCGTGGGAGCCGCGGCGCTCGGCAGGACCGACATCGGCGCGCTGCGCGCGGGCAACTGGGCGGACCTGGTCCATGTCGCCGTGGACGGGCCCCAGTTCGCCGCGGGCCTGGACGTCTCCGACACCCACCTCGTCTCCAACCTGATGTGGGCGGCAGGATCCCGCGCGGTCAACGACGTCTGGGTGGCGGGCGAGCCCGTCGTCGTGGACGGCGAGACCGTCCGCGTCGACCGCGTCGCCGCCCAGCGGGCCGCGGCCCGATCGACCGCCCACATCGTCTGAGGAGCACGTCATGGCTGTACGCGGGATCCTGGGGCGTCAGCGCCGTGAGTACAAGGCGCCGGAGCCGCACCCGTCGGGCGCCCGGGCGCCGAAGCTGCCCGGGATCA
>NZ_JBSFLV010000312.1:0-1482 GCF_053599215.1 Streptomyces sp. NPDC001002
GGCGATGGGCATGAGGATGAACTCCCGTGCGTGCAGGCTCAGTTGGGGCGCTTGGCGTGGTGGACCCGGCAGCCCCCAGGGCGGGACCGTGGCCGACGGTCACTCCTCGGCCGGCTTCTCCTGTGCCGGGACCACACACGGACCCTTCAGCCACCACTCCGGCAGCATCGCGATCGCCTCGTCCCCCAGCGGGTTCACACCGGGGCCCGCGGCCAGGGAGTGCCCCACCAGGACGTGCAGACACTTCACCCGGTCCGGCATACCCCCCGCGCTCGGAAAACCCTCCAGCACCTCGATGGCATCACGGCGAGCGAGATAGTCCTCATGCGCGGAGCGATACGCGGCGGCGAGTTCCGGGTCCGTCTCCAGACGGGCTGTCATCTCCTTCATGACGCCGTTCGCCTCCAACGTGCCGATCGCCGACGCGGCGCGCGGGCACGTGAGGTAGTACGTCGTCGGGAAGGGCGTGCCGTCGGGGAGACGGGGCGCCGTCTCCACCACGTCGGGCTGCCCGCACGGGCAACGGTGGGCGATGGCGCGCAGCCCGCGCGGCGGGCGGCCGAGCTGCTGCTCGAAGGCCTCGACATCCGCGTCGGTGGGCTCGGTGCGCGGGGTGGTCGGCGGAGGGGTTTCCACTGCGGAGTGTCTCTCTGGTCAGGTCACTGGTCGGAGGCGTCGGACTTGTCGACCCCGTCCCAGACGTTCGAGTACCAGGGGCGGTCCGCCGCCCCCAGGTCGGCGCGCGACTGCTTCGTCAGGTCCGGGTCGATCACGATGTAACCGGTCTCCCCGGGCATGACGTAGTGCAGCCGCTGCCGGATCTGCTGCTCGGCGTACGCGTCGTCCTGCCAGCGCGCCTTGAGGTCGCGCAGCTGCTCGACCCGCTCCTTGGCCTGCTGCTTCTGCCGCTGCAGGTCGGCGACCTCGGCGCGCTGGGAGACGTACTGCCTTATCGGGTAGGCGAGTGCCACGACCAGCGTGCAGACGACGAGCGCGAGCAGGGCCGCGCGGCCGGTGAGCCGGGAGCGGCGGGCCTGGCGCTTGGTCTGCGAGCGGTAGACCCGCGCGGCGGTCTGCTCGCCGAGCAGCCGGATCCGGGTGGCGGTGGAGAAACGGTCCCGGTCCTTGACGGCCATGTCTCCGCCTCCCCTTTCACACGCGCGTACGTCCCCGCACACGGTACGGGACCGAGTACGGGGACGTACGTACGACTGGCTCGGGCTTGACCCTGTACGGCTCAGCCCTTGCCCTTGGCTGTACGGATCAGCCCTTGGCTCTGCGGATCAGCCCTTGAAGCGCGGGAACGCGGAGCGGCCCGCGTACACCGCCGCGTCGTCGAGGATCTCCTCGATGCGCAGCAGCTGGTTGTACTTGGCGACGCGCTCGGAGCGGGCCGGGGCGCCGGTAGACAGCTCCTTCTCGGTGGCCTGCTCGATGCGGTCGATGGAGCGGAAGTTGCGCGCCAGCGCCTCCGCGGCGACC
>NZ_JBSFLV010000313.1:0-1453 GCF_053599215.1 Streptomyces sp. NPDC001002
GGGTCGTCCTCGTCACCGAGCAGTTCGCGCTGCCACAGCGCGTAGTCCGCGTACTGCACCGGCAACGGCGACCACTCCGGCGCCCGGCCCGCGCACCGTGCCGCGTACGCCCTGGACAGGTCCCGCATCAAAGGGCCCATCGACCAGCCGTCGGCCGCGATGTGATGCACGACCAGCACCAGCACGTGTTCCTCGGGAGCGGTGCCGAACAGCCAGGCGCGCACGGGGATCTCCGCCGCGAAGTCGAAGGCGTAGCGGGTCGCCCGCCGCACCTCGCCGACCACCTCTTCGGCCGACACCACGGCGGTGTGCAGCGCGAACCCGGCCTCCGCCACCGGCAGGATCCGCTGCCGCGCCGTGCCCGCGTCGGCCGGGTACACGGTCCGCAGCACCTCGTGCCGGCCGATCACGTCCCGCAGGGCCGCCTCCATGGCACCCCGGTCCAGAACCCCGGTCAGCGGGAGCACCACCGGAATGTTGTAGGTGGCACTCGGCCCCTCCAACTGCCCCAGGAACCACAGCCGTTGCTGCGCATACGACAACGGGATCATGAGTTCTCCTCCTGCGTACGCATCGGCCGCAGCGCGGGCCTTGTCTTCCGTTTCGTGTTCGTCTCTGGCTGAGCCGCGATCCAAGTGGCGAGTGCGGCAGGGGTCCGGTTCTCGAACAGCACCCGGACCGGTACGTCCACTCCGACCACCGTCCGGACCCGGCTCAGGAGACGGGTGGCCAGGAGCGAGTGGCCGCCCAGGCCGAAGAAGTCGTCATCGGCGCCGACTTCGGACAGTCCGAGAATCTCCGCGAAGGCGGCGCACATGGCCGTCTCCTCGGGCGTCACCGGTGCTCGTCCGGGTTCGTGCGTGTACTCCGGTGCGGGCAAAGCTGGTTGATCGAGCTTGCCGTTCACCGTCAACGGCAGGACGGCGAGTTCGACGATCGCCGACGGCACCATGTAGGCGGGCAGACGGTCGGCCGCGTACGCCCGCACGACAGCCACCAAGTCGTCGACGGGGTGATCGGCCACGACGTAGGCGACGAGGCGTTTGTCGCCGGGAGTGTCCTCGCGTACGACCACTGCGGCCTGGGCCAGGTCCGGGTGCGCGGCCAGCACGGCCTGCACCTCGCCCGGCTCGATACGGAAACCACGGATCTTCACCTGATCATCAGCACGCCCCGCGAAGACCAACTGCCCCTCCGCCGTCCACCGCACCCGGTCACCGGTCCGGTACATGCGCTCACCAGCCGCACCGAAGGGGCAGGCCACGAAGCGCTCCCCGGTCAGACCCGGACGGCCCAGATAGCCGCGTGCCAGACCGACTCCGGCGACATACAGCTCGCCCATCACCCCGACCGGAACCGGTCGCAGCGCGTCGTCCAGGACGAACACCTGCGCGTTGACGATCCCGCCACCGATCGAGGGCATGCCGGTGCACATCGCGGAGCGCCCCGACGT
>NZ_JBSFLV010000314.1:0-1420 GCF_053599215.1 Streptomyces sp. NPDC001002
CCTATGGTCCGACCGAGGCGACCGTGATGGTGACCACCGGCGCGGTGGAGGCCGGTGGCACAGAGGTGCCGATGGGATCGGCGAATGCCGCCACCCGTCTGTATGTGCTGGACGACGCCCTTCGGCCGGTGCCGGTGGGTGTGGCGGGTGAGTTGTACATCGCTGGGGTGCAGCTCGCGCGTGGCTATGTCGGGCGTCCGGGTCTGACGGGGGAGCGTTTCGTGGCGTGTCCCTTCGAGCCGGGCTGGCGGATGTACCGCACCGGTGACCGCGTCCGCTGGACACCGGACGGGCAGTTGGTGTTCGCGGGGCGTGCGGATGAGCAGGTCAAGATCCGTGGTTTCCGTATCGAGCCGGGCGAGGTCCAGGCCGTTCTGGGCGCGCACCCGGACCTGGCCCAGGCCGCGATCGTCGTACGCGAGGACACACCCGGCGACAAGCGCCTCGTCGCCTACGTCGTTCCGACGGAGGGCATCGAGGGTCTGGCGGAGTCGGTGCGGGCGTACGCGGCTGATCGTCTGCCTGCCTACATGGTGCCGTCGGCGGTGATCGAGCTGGCTGTGCTGCCGTTGACGGCGAACGGCAAGCTCGACCGATCCGCCCTGCCGGCCCAGGAGTTCGAGACGGGTGGCGGTCGGGCGCCGGTGACGGTGCAGGAGGAATTGCTGTGCCAGGCCTTCGCCGAAGTGCTCGGCCTGCCCTCCGTCGGTATGGACGACGACTTCTTCGCGTTGGGTGGGCATTCGCTGTTGGCGATCTCGTTGGTGGAGCGTCTTCGTGCGCGGGGTGTTGCGGTGTCGGTGCGGGCGTTGTTCGATACGCCGACGCCGGCGGGGTTGGCTGTGGCGGCGGGGCCGGAGCGGGTGGAGGTTCCGCCGGTTCTGATTCCGGAGGGTGCGGAGTCGATCTCGCCGGAGATGCTGCCGCTGGTTGATCTGGACGAGGCTGAGATCGCGCGGATCGCGGAGGCGGTCCCGGGTGGTGCGGCGAACGTGGCGGACGTGTATCCGCTGGCCCCGCTCCAGGAGGGCCTGTTCTTCCACCACTTGATGGCCGACCAGGATCGCAGTGACGTCTACGCCGTGCCGTATGTCCTTCGCTTCGACGCGCGGGAGCGGTTGGACGGCTTCCTGCGGGCGTTGCAGCGGGTGGTGGATCGGCATGACGTCTACCGGACCGCGATCGTGTCGGACGGTCTCCGCGAACCCGTGCAGGTCGTCGCCCGGCATGTCGAACTACCTGTGCACGAGGTGGTCTTGGAATGCGACGCCTCAGCCGCGGTTGAGCAGTTGTTGGCTGTGGGCGGGGCGTGGATGGAGTTGGACCGTGCGCCGTTGCTGGATGTGCATGTGGCGGCGGAGCCGGGTGGTGCGGGTGGTCGGTGGCTGGCGCTGCTGCGGATTCACCACCTGGTGCAGGA
>NZ_JBSFLV010000315.1:0-1285 GCF_053599215.1 Streptomyces sp. NPDC001002
CGTCGCTGTCGTCACCACCGGCTCGGCGCCCAGCAACTCACCCACCTCGCGGGCGAGTTCGTTCGCCCCGCCGCCGTGTCCGCCGACCAGCGACACCGCGAACCGGCCGCCCTCGTCGACGCACACGACCCCCGGGTCGGTCCGCTTGTCGTCCAACAGGGGCGCCACCAGCCGGACCACGGCCCCCGTGGCCAGGAAGCACACGAGCTGCTCGCACTGGGCGAACGCGGTCCGTACGGCGTCCCCGACGGGACCCTCGTACACGCGCGTCCGCTCCGGCCACGCCGCGGCTAGCCGGTCGCGCGCCGCCGCCCCCGCCGCGGTGGCGGAAATGAGGCCGATCACTGAGCAACTCCTTCATGAGGGGCGGGGGTTCGAGTCCCCCACAGCAGAAAGACGGGGTTGGTCGCCGCCAGCCGGGTCACGTCCCCCGGCAGCGGCGCGAGCCGCGAGGACTGCAACAGCACTCCGTCGCAGTCGAACCCGGCACCGACGAGCGCCTGGCGGGTGGCCGGTACCCGGTCGAGGGCGGCCATCGCGACGACGACCGACCGCCGGGCTCGTCGGGCGCACGCGGTGACGATGGAAGGCAGTTCGCTCCCGCCGCCACCGATGAACACGGCGTCCGGATCGTCGAGTTGGGACAGTGCGACCGGCGCCTCGCCGTGCACCACTCGCACTTCGACCCCGTGGGCGGCGGCATTCGCGCGGATCCGCTCGACCCCGTCCGCGGTCTTCTCGACGGCGACGACGGCCGCCCCGAGCCGCGCGCACTCGACGGCCACGGACCCGGACCCCGCGCCGACGTCCCAGACCAGTTCACCGAGCCGCGGCCCGAGCCGGGCCAGCGCCAGCGCCCGCACCTCGAACTTGGTGATCATCGAGTCCCGGTGGGTGAACTCCCGCTCGTCCAAAGCCCATTGCCCGGGCCCGACGGCCGCCCCCGCCACCGTCCGTGCGGCACCCGCCACCGGCGTCCCGTCCAGGCACAGGACGACACTCACCGCCGTACCCCAGTCACGGCCGGCGGCCTCGGCGGCCGTCACCCGCTCCACCCGCTCGTGCTCCGGATCGCCGAGCGCGCTCGCCACGACCAGCACCCGTCCACCGGGCAGCGCGGCCCCCAACTCGGCGGGCCCGGCGCCCGGTCCGGTCAACACGGCCACCTTCGGATGCGCCCGGCACACGTTCACGGCGGTCCGCAGCTCACGCCCGTGCGCGCTCACGACCACCGCGTCGTCCCAGGTCAGCCCGAGCCGCGCGAACGCGGTGGCGACGGACGAGA
>NZ_JBSFLV010000316.1:0-1264 GCF_053599215.1 Streptomyces sp. NPDC001002
CCCTGTTCATGGCCGTGCAGGCCGCCCTGGCCGTGCTGTTGTCGAAGCTCGGCGCCGGCACCGACATTCCCATCGGATCGGCGATCGCCGGACGTACCGACCAGGCCCTGGACGACCTTGTCGGCTTCTTCGTCAACACCCTCGTACTGCGTACGGACTTGAGCGGTGATCCGACGCTGGCCGAGATCCTCGACCGGGTCCGGGAAACGGGACTGGAGGCCTACGCGCACCAGGACGTGCCGTTCGAGAAGCTGGTGGAGGAGCTTGCGCCCGCTCGCTCGCTGGCCCGCCACCCCCTCTTCCAGGTCATGCTCGCCCTGCAGAACACCGTGGCACCGGCCGGCGCCGCGTCCGCCGTGGAGATGGCGGGGCTGGTCTCCAGCTCGTTGCCGGCCACGGCCGCGGCGGCCAAGTTCGACCTCGACGTGAGTTTGAGCGAGACCTTTGACGCGGACGGCGTTCCAACCGGGATGCGGGGAACCGTCACGGCGGCGACCGACCTGTTCGACCCGTCCACCGCCGACCGGATCGCCGCTTCCCTCGGGCGGGTCCTGCGCACCCTGAGCGCCGCACCGCAGCTCCGTCTCGCCGAGGTCGACGTGCTGGACCCGGCCGAGCGGCGGCAGTTGCTGACCGATTGGAACGACACGGCGTGGCCGGTCCCCGACGTGACGGTGCCGGAGGCCTTCGCCCGACAGGTCGCCGAGACCCCGGACGCGATCGCCTTGGTGTCGGGCGGGACGAGTCTCTCGTACGCCGAACTGGACGCACGGGCCGCCCAGTTGGCCCAGGTGCTGACAGGGCACAAGGTGACAGCGGAGTCGACCGTCGCCGTACTGATGGAACGCTCCACCGACTTGGTCGTCGCTCTCCTGGCCGTGCTCAAGACCGGTGGCGCCTATCTGCCGCTCGACATCACCCATCCCGCCGAACGAATCGCGGCCATGGTCGCCGACGCGCGACCGGCGTGCGTGCTGACGTCGACGGCGTGCGCGTCGACCGTCCCGGCCGGCACCGAGGTGCCGGTGCTGGCAGTGGACGCACCCCTGACCCGGAAGCGACTGACCCGGACTGCGTCGGAGCCGCTGCCCCTCAGGGCTTCGCCGGACAGCGCCGCGTATGTGATGTACACATCGGGGTCGACCGGCGTGCCCAAGGGTGTGGTGACATCGCACCGCGATGTCGTGGCGTTGGCGTCGGACCGGTGTTGGGGTGTGACGCCTCGGGTGTTGTTCCATGCGCCGCATGCTTTTGATGCGTCGTC
>NZ_JBSFLV010000317.1:0-1261 GCF_053599215.1 Streptomyces sp. NPDC001002
CTACACCCTTACCCCGGGACAACCACCGCCCGGGATGGACTACCTTCCTGCGTCACCCCATCACTCACCTACTACAAGTCTGGTCCGCCGGCTCCACCACTTTCCATTCCCCGAAGGGTCCGGAACGGCTTCACGGGCTTAGCATCGCCTGATTCAATGTTTGACGCTTCACAGCGGGTACCGGAATATCAACCGGTTATCCATCGACTACGCCTGTCGGCCTCGCCTTAGGTCCCGACTTACCCTGGGCAGATCAGCTTGACCCAGGAACCCTTAGTCAATCGGCGCACACGTTTCTCACGTGTGTATCGCTACTCATGCCTGCATTCTCACTCGTGAACCGTCCACAACTCGCTTCCGCGGCTGCTTCACCCGGCACACGACGCTCCCCTACCCATCCATACAGGCGTTGGCCCTATTGTATGAATGACACGACTTCGGCGGTACGCTTGAGCCCCGCTACATTGTCGGCGCGGAATCACTAGACCAGTGAGCTATTACGCACTCTTTCAAGGGTGGCTGCTTCTAAGCCAACCTCCTGGTTGTCTCTGCGACTCCACATCCTTTCCCACTTAGCGTACGCTTAGGGGCCTTAGTCGATGCTCTGGGCTGTTTCCCTCTCGACCATGGAGCTTATCCCCCACAGTCTCACTGCCGCGCTCTCACTTACCGGCATTCGGAGTTTGGCTAAGGTCAGTAACCCGGTAGGGCCCATCGCCTATCCAGTGCTCTACCTCCGGCAAGAAACACACGACGCTGCACCTAAATGCATTTCGGGGAGAACCAGCTATCACGGAGTTTGATTGGCCTTTCACCCCTAACCACAGGTCATCCCCCAGGTTTTCAACCCTGGTGGGTTCGGTCCTCCACGAAGTCTTACCTCCGCTTCAACCTGCCCATGGCTAGATCACTCCGCTTCGGGTCTTGAGCGCGCTACTATACCGCCCTGTTCGGACTCGCTTTCGCTACGGCTTCCCCACCCGGGTTAACCTCGCAACACACCGCAAACTCGCAGGCTCATTCTTCAAAAGGCACGCAGTCACGACGCACCAAGTAAACTTGATGCGCGACGCTCCCACGGCTTGTAGGCACACGGTTTCAGGTACTATTTCACTCCGCTCCCGCGGTACTTTTCACCATTCCCTCACGGTACTATCCGCTATCGGTCACCAGGGAATATTTAGGCTTAGCGGGTGGTCCCGCCAGATTCACACGGGATTTCTCGGGCCCCGTGCTACTTGGGTGTCTCTCAAACGAGCCG
>NZ_JBSFLV010000318.1:0-1206 GCF_053599215.1 Streptomyces sp. NPDC001002
GCGACGAGCGTGAGGGCGCCCGGCCAGAAGGCGTCGACCAGCTCCCAGGCCAGCTCGGAGAAGTCCGTGACGAGGCCGTGCAGGGTGTTCGGGGACGTCCGGGTCGTCCACGAAGGACACCTCGATGCCGAGCTTCGGCAGCGTGTGCCGGAAGAGGTTGTAGGTGCCGCCGTACAGCGACGTACTGGAGACGAGGTGGTCGCCCGCGCCGGCCAGCGTGAGGATGGCCAGGGTCTCCGCCGCCTGTCCAGAGGACAGCGCCACGGCCGCGACACCGCCCTCAAGGGCGGCCACGCGCTGTTCGAAGACGTCCTGGGTGGGGTTGTGGATGCGCGTGTAGATGTTGCCGGGCTCGGCGAGCGAGAACAGGTCGGCGGCGTGCTGGGTGTCTCGGAACACGAACGACGAGGTCTGGTAGATCGGCGTCGCGCGGGCACCGGTGGTCGGGTCGGGCGTGGCTCCCGCGTGGATCTGTTTGGTCTCGAAGGACCAGGCCGAGGTGTCGGGGCCCGCGGGTTCGTCCTCGGGCGTGTGACCGGCGGTGACGGAGTCGATGGGCTGGCTCATGGTGCTGCTCCTCGTGCAAAGGGGCATGCCGGCGCACGCGTTGGAGCACGCGAGGGCACGGCAGCGGAGGGTGAGGGAAGGGCCGGAGGGGAGCGTCAGCTCACGGCACAACACGCAGTGGTGGTCACGCGCACGTAGTCGACGTGGCGCCGGGTCACGAGCACCGTCATACGACGAGCGAACCACGGATGATCGGCGCGGACCAGCGTCCCGTCACGCGTGACACAGAGCCTTCATGAACCGGTACGGGGCTTTCGTGATCCGGTACTGGCTTTCGCGATCCGGTACGGCGGTCGGGCCCGGGGCCCGGGAACGCCGCAGCCCCGGCCAGGAGGACCCGGCCGGGGCTGCGTACGAGATCAGGCGGGCGTCACAGGGACGCGAGCACCTCGTTCCAGGTGGTCGAAGGACGCATGACCTTCGCCGCCTTGGCCGGGTCGGGCTGGTAGTAGCCGCCGATGTCGGCCGGCGAGCCCTGGACCGCGAGCAGTTCGCCGACGATCTTCTCCTCGTTGGCGGCGAGCGTCTCGGCCAGTGGCGCGAAGGCCTTGGCCAGGTCGGCGTCGTCGGTCTGCGCGGCCAGCTCCTGCGCCCAGTACAGGGAGAGGAAGAAGTGGCTGCCGCGGTTGTCGATGCCGC
>NZ_JBSFLV010000319.1:0-1195 GCF_053599215.1 Streptomyces sp. NPDC001002
GGCGTTTGAGGACGAGGCCGTCCAGGCCGAAGCGGGGTCTGGGGGCGCAGCCCCCAGCGGGGTCGAAGGGGCAGCGCCCCTGGGGACGGGACGGGTAGGGGCGGCGGGGGCGAAACCCCCTACGAGGCGAACAACCGCACAGCCCAAGCGGCATGCGCCTCCGCCCCGACCTCCAACAACGGCGCCGACGCCGCAGGCAACGCGTCGACGCCCTCGCCGACCACCCGCCGAGCCGCTTCCACCGCCCGATCGGCGACACGGTCAAGTTCCGGCGCCAGCCGAGCCAACACCCCCGTCGCGTCAAAGGGATCAAGACTCAGCAACCGCACCGTCGCACTCGCCGCCCCGCTCACACTCTCGTAAGCCGCGCAGTACGCCGCGTCCTCGGGCCCGAGCCCGGCGGCCCGAGCCACCAGCCCCAACACCACCGGCTGATGCGCCCCCTTGGGGAACTCCCGCGCCAGTGCGTCGAGTTCGACCGAAGGCCAGGTCGCCCGGCCGGCCCGCATCAACTGCCGCCCCAGCCGCCGCGAGGCACCCCTCAGAGCCGGCGACGGCGTACGAGCGTCGACGGCCGCGTCCAACTCCCCGGCAGCGACGCCGAGTACCGCGGCGGCGGCCACCGCACCGGCCACCAGCCCCGCCGTGTGCAACCGCCCCCGGCAGAAGTCCCCCAGACTCCCCGCCTCCGTGATCCGCCCGGCCTTCACCGCCGCCTCGGCCCCGCCGGAGTGCGCGTGCCCCCCGGCGGGAAAGCGGCCGTCGGCCAGGACCAGAAGAGCTGCCCTGCTCATCGCGACCCCCGCATCAGAAGAGGAAGTACCGCTGGGCCATGGGCAGTTCGGCGGCGGGCGTCGCCTCGACGAGCTCCCCGTCGATGTGCACGGCGAAGCTGTCGGGGTCGACCCGCACCTGCGGCCGGGCGTCGTTCTCGCGCATGTCGGCCTTGGTGACACCGCGCGTCGACTCGATCGCCACGAAACGCTTGCCGAGGTCGAGCCGCTCGGGCAAGCCGTCCTCAATGGCGAGCGGCGCGACGAAGTTGAACGAGTTCGCGGCCGGCGCCCGTCCGATCGCCCCGAACATCGGCCGCGGCAGGATCGGTTGAGGCGTCGGGATGGAGGCGTTCGCGTCGCCCATCTGCGCGTAGGCGATCTGGCCGCCCTTGATGACGAGGTGCGGCTTGACGCCGAAG
>NZ_JBSFLV010000320.1:0-1161 GCF_053599215.1 Streptomyces sp. NPDC001002
CGCAGGGAGTTCAGGATCCAGCGGCACATACGCCGCACCCGCCCTCCACACACCCACCATCGCCGCAACCATGTCCACACCCCGCGGCAGACACAGCCCCACCACACACTCGCGACCTACATCCCGAGAACGCAGGAAGCCGGCAACCCGACCAGCGCGCTCGTCCAACTCCCGATACGTCAACTCCTGGTCACCGCAGACGACCGCGACCGCATCCGGCACCCGAGCCGCCTGCGCCTCGAACAACCCGGGCACCATCGCATCCGGTGCTCCAGAGACCGCTCGGCCCTGCCACTCGGCCAGCACCCGGTGCCGTTCTTCCACACCCAGCACATCAACCGCCGCCAAGGGCGTCTCGTCGGACGACTCCAACGCGGCCACAACATTCGCCACGCTCTCCCGCAGCAACCCGCACACCCGCACGGGATCGACAGGAGCCAGGGCTTCGACCACCAACCCAAATCCCGAACCGTCGTCGTCAACGGCCACGGTGAGCGGGTAGTTGGTGCGGTCTCGGTGCATCACCGACGTGACGCCGTCGAGGGCGGTGATGGTGCGTTGTTCGGTGGGGAGGTTGTGGCGGTAGTTGAAGATCGACGTGAACAGCGGGCTGCCGCCCGGAACTCCGCTCGCCGCCTGCGCCAGCGAGAGCGGGGCGTGCTCGTGCACCAACAAATCTGCTAGCTGACCACGGAGTTCGCTCAGCGCGTGGCCCACGCCTTCACTGTCGACGTGCACTCGTACTGGAAGGGTGTTGATGAACAGGCCCGGCACCCGATCGGCGCCCGTACCCGCGTTCATCCGACCGAACAACACCGTCCCAAAGACCACGTCGTCCCGCCCCGACACCACCGCGAGCACCCGCGCCCACGCCAGGTGCAACACCGTCGCCGGACTCACACCCCGCGCTCGTGCCACCCCCCGCAGCTGATCCGCCAGACCCTCGTCCAAGGGCGACCGTGCCTGTATCGCGGCCGCGCCGCCGCCACGGGCATCCGACAAGCCGTAGGGCGCGGTCGTCTCCGTCACATCGCCGAGCAGCTCCGCGAAGTACCGCTCATGCTCGTCACGCGACACACCGAACCGCGCCTGCGCCACCAACTCCCGGAACGGCAACGGCTCCGGCAGGTCGTCACCCCGCCCCTCCATGAACGCCCGCAA
>NZ_JBSFLV010000321.1:0-1155 GCF_053599215.1 Streptomyces sp. NPDC001002
TTGCGGGCGTTCATGGAGGGGCGGGGTGACGACCTGCCGGAGCCGTTGCCGTTCCGGGAGTTGGTGGCGCAGGCGCGGTTCGGTGTGTCGCGTGAGGAGCATGAGCGGTACTTCGCGGAGCTGCTCGGCGAAGTGACTGAGACGACCGCGCCGTACGGCCTGATGGACGTCCACGGCGACGGGGCGACGTCGGTCCAGGCGCGGCTGCCGTTGGACGAGGGGCTGGCGGGTCGACTACGGGAGGCGGCACGAGCGCACGGGGTGAGCCCGGCGACGGTGTTCCACCTGGCATGGGCCCGCGTGTTGGCCGTGGTGTCGGGACGCGACGACGTGGTCTTCGGGACCATCCTCCTGGGCCGCATGAACGCCGGAGCCGGCGCCGACCGGGTCCTGGGCCCCTTCATCAACACCCTTCCCATCAGGGTCCGCACCGCCGCGACGAGCGTGGCCGAGGCCCTGACCGGCCTCCGCCGCCAGCTCGCCGACCTGCTGGTGCACGAGCACGCCCCGCTCTCGCTGGCCCAGGCGGCGAGCGGTGTTCCGGGTGGCAGCCCGCTGTTCACGTCGATCTTCAACTACCGGCACATGGAGACCGCCGTACGCACCCGCGAGGGAGTCGAAGGCATCTGGACGGTGTTCTCCCGGGAGCGCACCAACTACCCCCTGGACGTGGCCGTCGACGACGACGGCTCCGGGTTCGGGTTGGTCGTTGAGGCGGTGGCGCCGGTTGATCCTGAGCGGGTGTGTGGGTTGTTGCGGGAGAGCGTGGTCAATGTGGTGGCTGCGTTGGAGTCGTCCGACGAGACGTCGTTGGCGGCGGTTGATGTGCTGGGTGCGGAGGAACGGCACCGGGTGCTCGGTGAGTGGCAGGGGGTTGCCTCCGGTGCGTCGGGGGTGATGGTGCCGGGGTTGTTCGAGGCGCAGGTGGTGCGGACGCCGGATGCGGTGGCGGTTGTCTGCGGTGAACAGGAGTTGACGTATCGGGAGTTGGACGAGCGGGCTAGTCGGGTTGCCGGGTATCTGGGCGCCTTGGGTGTGGGTCGCGAGTGTGTGGTGGGTTTGTGTCTGCCGCGGGGTGTGGACATGGTTGCGGCGATGGTGGGTGTGTGGAGGGCGGGTGCGGCGTATGTGCCGCTGGATCCTGAACTCCCTGCG
>NZ_JBSFLV010000322.1:0-1138 GCF_053599215.1 Streptomyces sp. NPDC001002
CACGAACAGGGCGCGCACGGACACGGACACGCCCCGCTGCCGCAGCCACTCCACCAGCGACACCGCCAGCAGCGAATGCCCGCCCAGCGCGAAGAAGTCGTCGTCCACGCCCACCGACGGCAATCCGAGGACCTCGGCGAACGCCCGGCACAGCAACTCCTCCTGCACCGTCACCGGCGCCCGCCCGGAAATCTGCGTCAACTCCGGGGCCGGCAGGGCGGCACGGTCGACCTTGCCGTTGCCGGTCAGAGGCAGGGAAGGCAGCTCAATGATTGCCGACGGGACCATGTAACCCGGCAGCCGCTCGGCGACGTACGCGCTCGCCGACTCCGCCAAGTCGGCGGTGTCCTCAGCGGGCACGAGGTAGGCCAACAGGCGCTTGTCGCCCGGGATGTCCTCGCGCACGACGACTGCGGCCTGCGCGACACCCGGGTGTGCGGCCAGCAGTGCCTCGACCTCGCCCGGCTCCACCCGGAAACCGCGGATCTTCACCTGCTCATCAGCCCGCCCCACGAAGAGCAGTTGACCGTCGGGCGTCCAGCGGACGAGGTCCCCGGTCCGGTACATCCGTCGGCCCGGAGTGAAGGGACAGGCGACGAACCGCTCTGCCGTCAGCCCGGGTCGGCCGGCGTACCCGCGTGCCAGGCCCGCGCCCGCGACGTACAACTCACCCGTCACGCCCACCGGCACCGGACGCAACCCACCGTCAAGAACGAACACCCGCGTGTTGTCGAGCGGTCGCCCGATCGGCAGGACGTCCGGTACAGCACTCTCCTCGTCGACCGCGAACTGGGTTGCGCAGAGGGTCACTTCGGTCGGCCCGTACAGGTGCCGTACCACCACACCCGGGTTGGCCGCGAGGATCCTTCGCACCGCACCCGCCGGCACCACATCACCACCGGTCAACACCTCCCGCACACCCGAGAAGCAATGCGGATCCTGCTCCGCAAGCACCCGACCCAGCCCCGCCGTGACATGGACGTGCGTGAGGTCGTGGCCGGTGATCAGCGAGCGCAGCCCGGCCGCGTCCATCGCCTCGGTGGGCGCGACGACGACCGTGCCACCGGACAACAACGGCACCCACAACTCGTACGACGACGCATCAAAAGCATGCGGCGCATGGAACAACACCCGAGGC
>NZ_JBSFLV010000323.1:0-1078 GCF_053599215.1 Streptomyces sp. NPDC001002
GTCACCGAGGACGCAGGTGACCTGGCCGGGGAAGACCTGGAGGTCGACGCCGTGCAGGGCGCGGATGTTGCCGTAGGACTTGCCCGCGTTGCGGAGTTCGACGAGCGGCGCGTCCTTCGCCCCCTTCTCGGGGACGGTGTCCGGGATGATCTCGCCGTGGGTGCCGGACTTGTCAATGGATGTCATGGGGTCACCTCCGGGTCGCCGACTGGCGGACCCACAAGTTGATGAGCACGGCGCCGAGCAGCATCACACCGAGGAACGCCTTGAACCAGTCGGGGTTCCAGTTGGCGTAGACGATGCCCTGCTGGACCATGCCGAACATGAAGGCACCGAAGACCGGGCCGATCGCGGAGCCGTAGCCACCGGTCAGCAGACAGCCGCCGATGACGGCCGCGGAGATGTAGATCAGCTCCTGGCCGACGCCCTCGCCGGACTGGACGGTGTTGAAGGTGAAGAGCTGGTGCATGCCGACGAACCAGGCGCCGAAGCCGACCAGCATGAACAGCGAGATCTTGGTGAAGGTGACCGGGACACCGACGGCTCGGGCGCTGTCCTTGTTGCCGCCGACCGCGAAGATCCAGTTGCCGTACTTGGTGCGCAGCAGCACCCAGGTGGCGATGGCCGCGAAGACCAGCCAGTAGAAGACGGTGATCTTGACCTGGACGCCGCCGATGTCAAAGGACGAGGCGAAGATCTTCCTGGCCTGGTCGAAGCCGTCCATGTTGCTGATGTCGTCGGTGGCGACGTTGGTGGTGACCAGCTTCGTGATGGCGAGGTTGGCACCTTGCAGGATCAGGAAGGTGCCCAGAGTGATCAGGAAGCTGGGCAGTCCGGTCTTGACGACCATCCAGCCGTTGAACGCGCCGATCGCCAGCGACACGAGCAGCGCGACGATCACACCGACCCACACGTTCATGGTGAGTTGGTAGCTGAGCATGCTCGCGGTGAGCGCCGAGCTGATCACCGCGACACCGGCCGACAGGTCGAACTCGCCGCCGATCATCAGCAGCGCCACCGGCAGCGCCATGATGCCGATCGTCGACGACTGGTACAGCACCGTCGCCATCGAACTGCC
>NZ_JBSFLV010000324.1:0-1043 GCF_053599215.1 Streptomyces sp. NPDC001002
CCCCGACGGCGCCGGGCACTTCGTGAAGATGGTCCACAACGGCATCGAGTACGCCGACATGCAGCTGATCGGCGAGGCCTACCAGCTGCTGCGCGATGTCGCCGGGTACTCCCCCGCGCAGATCGCGGAGATCTTCCGCACCTGGAACACCGGCCGGCTCGACTCGTACCTGATCGAGATCACCGCCGAGGTGCTGTCCCACGTGGACGCGGAGACGGGCAAGCCGTTCGTGGACGTGGTCGTCGACCAGGCCGAGCAGAAGGGCACCGGCCGCTGGACGGTCCAGATCGCCCTCGACCTCGGTGTCCCGGTCTCCGGCATCGCGGAGGCGGTCTTCGCCCGCTCGCTCTCCGGGCACGCGGCGCTGCGCGAGGCCTCGCGCGGACTGGCCGGGCCGACGGCGTCGCCGCTGGGCGAGGCCGAGGCGGCAGCCTTCGCCGACCAGGTCGAGCAGGCGCTGTACGCGTCGAAGATCGTGTCGTACACGCAGGGCTTCCACGAGATCGCGGCGGGCAGCGACGAGTACGACTGGAACATCGACCTCGGCGCGGTCTCCTCGATCTGGCGCGGCGGCTGCATCATCCGCGCGGCCTTCCTGGACCGCATCCGCGAGGCCTACGACACCCGTCCCGACCTGCCGAGCCTGCTCTCCGACGAGACGTTCGCGCGGGAGATCGCGGCGGCGCAGGACGACTGGCGCGAGGTGCTGATCGCCGCGACCCGCCAGGGCGTGGCCACCCCGGGCTTCGCCGCCGCGCTCGCCTACTACGACGGGCTGCGCGCGGAGCGCCTGCCCGCCGCGCTGACGCAGGGCCAGCGGGACTTCTTCGGCGCGCACACCTACCGGCGCACGGACAAGGACGGTTCGTTCCACACGCTGTGGGGCGGGGACCGGTCGGAGGTCACCGCGTAGCGCTCACGCGCGGCGGTAACGGGAACAGACAAGGAACCCTGGTCTTGCCCATGCGCTTGGTCAGCAGAGCCTGGCCGAGGACGTTGTTGATCTTGTGCGAGCCGGTGTGGTTGAGGTCTTCGCGCTTCAG
>NZ_JBSFLV010000325.1:0-1024 GCF_053599215.1 Streptomyces sp. NPDC001002
ACGGCGGTCAGGCCCTGGAAGGCGGGCCCGTACTCCAGACCGGCCGCACGCCGGCCCTCGTAGAACCCGTCCAGATCCACCTGCTCGGCCCCAGCGGGCGGCCACACCGAGAAGTCGAACTCCGCGCTGTCACCGGCCTGTTCGACGAGTGAACCGGTCGCATGCCGCGTCCACGGTGTCTCAGGCCCGGCGTCCTGAGCGGCGGAATACAGGCTGACTGCACGCCGCCCGTCCTCCAGCCCACCCACGACCACCTGAACCCGCACCCCACCGGAACCGGGAAGCACCAACGGAGCCTCGATCACCAACTCCTCGACTGTGCTCGCACCCGCCTCGTCACCGGCCCGCACCACCAGCTCGACCAGCGCAGCACCCGGCACGACGACCGTCCCGGCCACCGCGTGGTCCGCCAGCCACGGGTGGCTGCGCAGTGAGAGCAGTCCCGTCGTCAACACCCCGCCTGACTCCGGCAGTTGAGTGGCCGCCCCGAGAACGGGGTGGTCGGCGGAGAGGAGGCCCAGTGAGACGGCGTCGGAACGGGTCTCAAGGGGGCGCAGCCAGTACCAGTCGCGCTGGAAGGCGTAGGTCGGCAGACCGACCCGGCGTCCCCCCGGCGCGAGCGCGGCCAGGTCGACGGCAACGCCGTACTCGAAGAGCCGTCCGACCGCGGTCACCGCGGCCCGCGCCTCGGGGACGTCCGCCCGTTGGAAGGGCACGAACAGCGCGTCCTCGGTGGCGCACTCCTGCCCCAGCGCGGTGAGCACACCGGCGGGCCCGAGTTCGAGGAACGCGGTGACGCCCTGCGCCTGGAGCGAGGTGACGGCGTCGGCGAAACGGACGGCTTCGCGGACGTGGCGGACCCAGTACTCGGGGGATGTCAGCTCGCCCGAAGTCGCGGGCTTTCCGGTGACGTTGGAGACCACACCGAACCGCGGCTCGCTGTAGGTAAGGCTGTCGGCGACCTGGCGGAACTCCTCCAGCATCGGGTCCATCAGCACCGAGTGGAAGGCGTGACTGACCGTCA